>DATGDO010000309.1:0-4872 GCA_035310805.1 Solirubrobacterales bacterium | reverse complement strand
CTTCCTCGGCCGCGAGGAGGACCTCGCGGCCGAGTTCGGCGTCAGCCGCCCGACCCTGCGCGAGGCGCTCAAGCTGCTCTCCAGCGGCAACCTGATCCGCGCGACCAAGGGACCCGGGGGCGGCATCTTCGTCGCCCACACCGCCGAGCAGGGGATGGGGCGCAGCCTGAGCGACGCGATCGCGATGATGCTGGAGACCGAGGCGGTCAGCCTGCACGAGCTGCTCGACGCCCGGGTGCTGCTCGAGGTGCCCCTCGCCGGGCTCGCCGCGTATCAGCCGGATGAGGAGACTCTGACCCGGCTGCGCTCTGCGGTCGACGCCGCGGCGGCCGGGCCCGACGACACCGAGACCGTCGCCGCGGCCGATGCGGAGATCCACCAGACGATCGCGGCCGCGGCCGGCAACCGGATGATCCAGGCCCTGACCAACTGGATCTTCGAGGTGCTGCAGCCCTCCCTGATCGAGGTGCTGGAGCCGGCCGTCGTGCACTCGGCCCTGGTGGAGCAGCACGAGGCGATCGTCTCAGCGGTCGAGAAGGGCGACCCGGCGCGCGCTGAGAGGGCGATGAAGGATCACCTGCTCTACCTGCGCGACGTGCTCGGGATGGTGCAGGACGAGCCCGAGGCATCGACCGCGGAGGCCGCCGCCGGGGGTAGCGGTGGCTGAGCTGCTCTCCCTGGAGGAGGCGATCGCGGAGCTCGTCCGCGATGGCGACAGCGTCGCCCTGGAGGGCTTCACCCACCTGATTCCCTTCGCCGCCGGTCACGAGATCATCCGCCACGAGCGGCGCGACCTGACGCTGATCCGGATGACCCCGGATCTGATCTACGACCAGATGATCGGGGCGGGCTGCGCCCGCAAGCTGATCTTCTCCTGGGGCGGAAACCCGGGGGTCGGCTCCCTGCGGCGCCTCCGCGACGCGGTCGAGCACGACTGGCCCATCCCCCTCGAGCTCGAGGAGCACAGCCACGCCGGGATGGCCGCGCGCTACGCCGCGGGGGCCTCGAACCTCCCCTTCGGGACCCTGCGGGGCTACGTCGGCACCGAGCTGCTGGAGCGATCGCGCGATACCGTCGCCGAGATCGCCTGCCCGTTCACCGGCGAGGCCGTGGTCGCGGTCAGGGCGCTTCGCCCGGACGTCGGCATCGTCCACGCGCAGCGGGCCGACCGCCAGGGCAACGTGCAGATCTGGGGGATCGTCGGCGTCCAGAAGGAGATCGTGCTCGCCTCGAGCCGCTCGCTGGTCACGGTCGAGGAGGTCGTCGACGAGCTCGAGCCGCGCCCCGGCGCGATCGTACTGCCGAGCTGGGCGGTGGGCGCGGTCGCGGAGGCGCCGCGCGGGGCGCATCCCTCCTACGCCCACGGCTACTACGACCGGGACAACGGCTTCTACCAGCGCTGGGACGAGATCAGCCGGGAGCGCGAGTCGTTCCAGAGCTGGATCGATCAGAACGTGCTGAGCGGGGCGGGCGTGGCATGACGACCGAGACCGAAGCGCCCGTCTCGGCCGACGAGATGATGACCGCCGTCGCGGCCCGTGCTCTCACCGACGAGACGGTCTGCTTCGTCGGGGTGGGGCTGCCGAGCACCGCGGCGAATCTGGCGAGGCTCACGCATGCCCCCCGCACCGTCCTGGTCTACGAGTCCGGCACGATCGGCTCCAAGCCGAGGAACCTGCCGCTCTCGATCGGCGACGGCGAGCTCGCCGAGACCGCCGATGCCGTCGTCCCGGTGCCGGAGATCTTCGCGTACTGGCTGCAGGGCGGCCGGATCGACGTCGGCTTCCTGGGGGCCGCGCAGATCGATCGGCTCGGCAACCTGAACAGCACCGTGATCGGCGACTACGAGCGTCCCAAGGTCCGCCTCCCGGGCGGCGGCGGGGCGCCGGAGATCGCCGCGATGGCGAAGGAGGTGATCGTGATGCTGCGGCAGTCACGGCGGAGCTTCGTCGACCGGCTCGACTTCCGCTCGTCGGTCGGCTACGGCGACGCCCCGGACGACCGCAAGCGGCTCGGCATGCCGGGTCGCGGGCCGACGGTCGTGATCACCGACCTCGGCGTGCTGCGGCCCGACCCGGAGAGCCGCGAGCTCGTCCTGACCCAGATCCATCCCGGCGCCTCGGTCGAGCAGGTGCGCGAGCAGACCGGTTGGCCGCTCCGGGTCTCTGAGGAGCTGGAGGAGACAGAGCCGCCCTCGGGCGAGGAGCTGCGCGAGCTGCGCGAGCTGCGGGCGACCCTGGAGGCGCCCAGGTGAGCTCGGCTGGGTCGGAGGAGCAGGCAACCATCAATGAGGAGGAGAGCACGGTGGCATCTGAGTTGACCAGGAACGGAGAGGTGACCGGCTACCGGCACGACGGCCTCGAGGTGGACCCGCCGTATCTCTATCCGGACTACGTCTCCACCCGGACGCGGGCGCCGAAGCGGCCGCTCGTCCCGCTCGCACACACCCTCTCCGAGGTCACCGGTCCCGTCTACGGGGAGGATCGGATCGGGGAGCTCGATCACGATCTCACCCGCCAGTACGAGGGGGAGCCGCTCGGCGAGCGGATCATCGTCCACGGCCGGCTGCTGGATCAGGACGGCAAGCCGGTCCGCAACTCCCTGATCGAGATCTGGCAGGCGAACGCCGCCGGGCGCTACCGCCACGACGGCGACCGGCACCCGGCGCCCCTCGACCCCAACTTCGCGGGGGGCGGCCGGGCGATGACCGACGACGAGGGCCGCTACGAGTTCGTCACGATCAAGCCCGGCGCGTATCCGTGGAAGAACAACCCGAACGCCTGGCGCGCTCGGCACATCCACTTCTCGCTGTTCGGGCCCGCCTTCGCGACGCGGCTGATCACCCAGATGTTCTTCCCGGGCGACCCCCTCTTCTTCCAGGACCCGATCTTCAACTCGGTCCCGGAGCCGAAGGACCGCGAGCGGATGATCTGCCGCTACGACCACGATCGGACGGTGCCGGAGTGGGCTCTGGCCTACGAGTACGAGATCGTGCTGCGCGGCCGCCAGGCCACACCGATGGAGGACTGAGATGCCTGCGCTCACACCGTCCCAGACGATCGGCCCCTTCCTGCGCATCCAGGTCCCCTACGAGGGCGAGGAGCGAATGGTGGCCGAGAACGATCCGGACGCAATCCACATCCGGGGCACCGTCTACGACGGCGAGGGTGAGATCGTGGACGACGCCCTGGTCGAGATCTGGCAGGCCAACCGGGTCGGCCGCTACGCCCACCCGGAGGACAATCGGGAGGAGCTGCCCCTCGAGGAGGGCTTCACCGGATTCGGGCGCTGCGCCACCGATTCGGAGGGGCGCTTCGAGTTCATCACGGTCAAGCCGGGCCGGGTCCCCGCCCGGGGCGGGGGCCTGCAGGCCCCACACATCGACGTCTCGGTGTTCGCCCGTGGCCTGCTGAAGCGGCTGGTGACCAGGATCTACTTCCCCGACGAGGCCGAGGCCAACGCCGAGGACCCCGTCCTCTCCTCGATCGAGCACCCGAAGGAGCGGGACACGCTCGTGGCGATCCCCCAGGAGGGAGGTCTGCGCTTCGACATCCATCTCCAGGGTGACGGCGAGACCGCCTTCTTTGTCGTCTGACGGACTCTTCAGCGGCCTCTTCGTTCCCGAGGCCATCCGCAAGGCGACCTCCGAGGTGGCCTGGCTGCAGGCGATGCTCGACGCCGAGGCGGCACTCGCGGCCGCCGAGGGGGAGGTGGGGTTGATCCCGGCGGAGGCGGCCGAGGCGATCGAGGCCGTCTGCGACGCAAGCGGCTTCGATCCCGAAGCGATCGCGCGAGAGGCCCGCGCCAGCGGCAGCCCCGTCGTGCCTCTGGTCGCCGCGCTGCGGGGGAAGGTCGACGACGAGATCGCCGGCTTCGTCCATCACGGCGCCACCAGCCAGGACGTGATGGACACCGCCGCCATGCTGGTCGCGAGCAGGACGCTCGGCCTGATCCAGGCGGAGCTGGCGGGGGTCGCCGCGGCCTGCGCGGCGCTCGCCGACGAGCACCGCGCGACCGCGATGGCCGGCCGGACCCTGCTCCAGCAGGCGCTCCCGACCACCTTCGGGCTGAAGGCCGCGGGCTGGCTCGACTCGACCCAGGCCGCCCGCGCGCGCCTCGATTCGCTCTCGCTCGCGGTGCAGCTCGGGGGGGCGGCCGGGACCCTGGCCTCGCTCGGCTCCGACGGGGAACGGGTGGTCGGCCTGCTCGCGAAGCGGCTCGAGCTCGAGGAGCCGGCGATTCCCTGGCACACGCTGAGGTTGCGGACGGCCGATCTGGGGGCATCCCTCGCGCTCACCGCCGGCGTGCTGGAGAAGATCGCCCTCGACCTCGTCTTGCTCTCCCAGACCGAGGTGGGCGAGGTGGCCGAGGCCTCCGGCGGCGGGCGGGGAGGATCCTCGACTCTGCCGCACAAGCGCAACCCGGTCGGCTCGGTGCTCGCGATCGCCTGCGCGCGACGCGTCCGGGGCGCCGCCGCGGTGCTGCTCGAGGCGATGCCACACGAGCACGAGCGCGCGGCCGGCGCCTGGCAGTCGGAGTGGGCGCCGCTCAGCGAGTCGCTCGCGCTGACGGGCGGGGCCGCCTCCGCGCTGCGGGAGGCGCTGGAGGGTCTCGAGGTGAAGCCCGACCGCATGCGCGAGAACCTCGACGCGACCGGCGCTCTCTTGATGGCCGAGAGCCTGGTGACGAAGCTGGCCGGCCGGGTGGGTCAGTCGCGCGCGCGCGAGCTGGTCGAGGCGGCCTCCGGGCGGGCGATCGATGCCGGCACGCCGCTCCGCGATCAGCTGATCGGCGACGAGCGGGTGCGCGCCGAGCTCTCCGAGGAGGAGATCGACCGGGCGCTCGACCCCGCCGGCTATCTGGGCTCGGCGG
>DATGDO010000308.1:0-18062 GCA_035310805.1 Solirubrobacterales bacterium | reverse complement strand
TCGGCGACTAATACCGCGAGATCTACGCCAAGGGATGCTGGCCGGTGAGGGGCCCAGCCTGCCGATGGCCTGGGCGGAGCTCGAGAGCCGTCCCGGTCCAGGCGTCGGGGCCCGCGATCTCGGCATGGGTGCTGTGGGCGTGCCCGATGATCTCGCCCGGGCGCACCCTCGAGTCGGATGGGCAGATGAAGCTGACGGGCATACCGGCGAAGGCGACGTTGATCACCGATGCCCGCTGACCCTCACGCGAGATCCATGAACTCCTGATCCGACCGTAGGTCACCCACTGGTCTCAGGCTTGATGCCTGCGGGATCGCAGCGCTCCGATCGCCTCCGGAGCAGGTTGGAGAATCGGGATCATGAGCCTGCATGGGACAAGAGCGGCCGTCCTCGCCGCCGCGGCGCTGTGCGCCGCGCTGCTCTGCCTCACGCCCGCGTCGGCGAGCGCCGGCACGAAGGCCATCGGGATCGACGTCTCCCGATTCCAGCGAGCGATCGACTGGCCGACCGTCGCCGCTTCTGGCGTCAGGTTCGCCTTCCTGCAGGCGAGCCGGGGTAGCGGCGCCGACTGCACGGTGAAGCCCGGCCAGTGCGGCTCCGATCCCTACTTCGCGACCAACCGAGTGGCGGCCGCGACCTCCGGGATTCGCGTGGGCGCCTACCACCGCGCCTTCGCGACCGGCGGCACCGTCGCCAATGCGCGCGCCGACGCCCTGGCCGAGTCCGACGTCTTCCTGGCGTCGGTCGGCTCACTGCGGAGCGGCGAGCTCCTGCCCGTCCTCGACGTGGAGACACCCTTCACCGGCATGACTTCGGCCACTCTGCGCACCTGGATCCGGGTCTGGGTGAAGAGGGTGAACAAGCGGCTCGGCCGCAAGCCGATGATCTACACGAACGCGACGAGCTGGGCCGCGACCGGCAACACGATGGAGTTTGCGAAGGCGAAGTACCCGCTCTGGGTGGCCGAGTGGGGCGTGTCGCGTCCGACGGTCCCGGCTGGGAACTGGGCGCGTAATGGCTACTCGGTGTGGCAGTACACCAGCTCCGGCAGCGTGCCCGGGATCGCCGGCAAGGTCGACATGGATCGGCTCGGTAAGGGGCTCGCCAAGATCACCGTGCACTGAGCACCGGCGGGGCCGCGAACTGCGCGGTCAGACGACCGGTTCCCTCGCGCGGACGATCCGCAGGCCCATGGACGAGAGCTGATCCGGCGCGTAGGAGGAGTGCTCCAGCGTGCGGCAGTCCTCGAGCACGGCCTGGCTCTCATGCGCCGGCCAGGCGAAGCCGCGCACGACCCGGAAGAGCCGGATCCCGTCGGTCAGGTAGACGTTCGGCTCGACGTGGCTGGCCGAGAGTCGGCCCTCGCTGGTCTCGGCGAGGATGTTCATCGCGTTCCACCGTATTCCCAGCCCGGGCCCGCTCCATCCGCGCCGAGGACCGGACCCGGCTAGGTGTTTTCCACCTAGCTTCAGGTCGACTAGCATGGTCGGAGCCGCTGCGATTCGTGCGCCACCCAAACGACTGAAGCGGAGGGCTAGATGGATCTCCCGGGGGACAGGGCGGATTTGAACGAGTCAAAGCTCACGGACGGGCGGCTCGCCCAGCTACTGGAAGTCGGCCGGTCAATCGTGTCCGAGCTCGATCTGGAGACCCTGCTGCGGCGCGTCGTCCGGGCATCCCGCGATCTGACCGGAGCGGCGTACGCGGCACTCGGCATCCTCAACGAGGACAAGACCGGCCTGGAGCGCTTCCTTCACAGCGGAATCGGCGAGGAGAAACGGCGCGAGATCGGACCGCTTCCACGCGGCCGCGGGGTGCTCGGCGAGCTGATCCGAGACCCGAGGCCACTTCGCCTCGCGGACGTCGGCGCACACGTCCGCTCCTACGGCTTTCCCCCGGGCCACCCGGAGATGAAGACCTTCCTCGGTACGCCGGTCCTCGTCCGCGGCGAGGCCTGGGGAAACCTCTATCTGACCGAGAAGGCGGGCGGCGACGAGTTCGACGACACCGACGAGCAGGTGGTCATCGTCCTGGCGGCCTGGGCCGGGGTGGCGATCGAGAATGCGCGGCTGTACGAGGGCCTGCATGAGCGCCACGAGCAGCTGGAGAAGGCGCTGCGGGGACTGGAGGCGAGCTCCGACATCGCCCGCACGGTCTCCAGCGGCATCGAGCTCGATGACCTCCTGGAGCTGATCGCCAAGCGGGGCCGAGGGGTGGTCGGAGCAAAGCAGGCGATGTTGCTGCTCTCGGACGGTTCCGAGCTCGAGATCGCCGCCGCCGCCGGCGAGAAGCCGGGTGCGCTCAGGGGCCGGCGGCTGCGCGACGCCGATACCTGGCTCAATGACCTCCAGGCCGAGATCGCAGAGCTGCGAGGCCTGCCGACGGTGGTGGCCGAGCTTGAATTCCGGGACCGGCCTCGGGGTCTGCTGGTCGCATTCGGGGGCACCGGAGCGGAGGGATTCGACGCCAACGACCGGAACGTCTTCGACTCGTTCGCGGCGGGCGCGGCGACCACGATCGTCACGGTCCAGGCGGTCGAGGCGGAGAAGCTCCAGATGTCGATCGACGCCTCGGAGCGCGAACGTCACCGCTGGGCCCGGGAGCTGCACGACGAGACGCTGCAGGAGCTCGGAGCGCTGCGGGTCCTGTTCGACGCGGCCGCGCGGAAGGACGAGCTGCCTTCGGATTCGCGCCAGGTGGCGATGGAGCACGTGGATCGCGGGATTCGCAACCTGCAGGGCCTGATCACCGAGCTCCGGCCGTCCGTGCTCGATGAGCTCGGCGTCGGGCCGGCGATCGAGTCACTCGCCGAGCGATCGGGCGAGAGGTTCGGCGTCGAGATTCAAGCTCACGTCGATCTGATCACCGACGAGACCGGCGGCCCCAACCGCCTGCCGCCCGACCTCGAGGCCACGATCTACAGACTCGTCCAGGAGGCCACCAACAACGCAATCAAGCATGCCGGCCCAGAGCGAATCTCCGTCACGGTGACCCACGACGGGGAGTCGGTCGAGGTCGCGGTCCTCGACGACGGGAGCGGCTTCGATCCGGAGACCGCAGAGCGCAGCTTCGGGCTGGTGGGGATGCATGAGCGCGTCTCGCTGGCCGGAGGTCGCCTGGCGATCGACTCCAGCCCGGGCCAGGGCACCGAGGTGCGGGCCACCCTGCCCATGGACAGGCCGGAGCGCGGCCGGGGGCGCCTGCTGAAGCCGCCGGCGACCGACGAGTCGCCGGCCACGAAGCACCGTCCCACCTACTGATCGTCGATCAGCCCGTGCTCGCGGGCGAACGAGACCACCTCGGCTCGGCTGGCGGTGCCGAGCTTGCGGTGGATCGCGGCGCGGTGGGTCTCGACGGTCCGGATGCTGATCACGAGCTTCTCGGCTATCTCCGGATTCGTGTGGCCCGCGGCGACCAGCCTGAGGACCTCGATCTCGCGCGGGGTCAATCCGCCGGGAGGGCCCTCGGGCGTGGCGGCGAGACGAGCGCCGAGCCGTGGGTTGATGTAGGTCTCCCCACGCGCCGCCGCTCGGATGGCGTCGACGAGCTCGGCGCCGGCCGCGTGCTTGATGACGAACGCCTTGGCGCCCAGCCGGAACGCCTCCTTCGCGAACGCGGGGTCGTCCTGCATGGTCAGCACGACGACCGCGGTGTCGGGAGATCCCTCGTGAACCTTCGGGATGGAGGCGAGGCTGGGCTCGCCGGGCATGTTGAGGTCGAGCACCAGGATCGAAGGCTTCAGGCCCGAGGCCCGCCGCCGGGCGGTGTCGGCGTCGCCTGCCTCGGCAACCACCTTCATGTCTCCCTCGGACTCGACGATCCGCCTCAGGCCGTCGCGGACGATCTCATGATCGTCCGCGAGAATGATGCTGATGTCCTCTGTCCGGCTGGCGCCGGTCGTTTCCTTGGCCATCTGAGCGGTCTCGGGCACCGTGTCCCGGCTTGTCAGTCCAGGTTCTTCTTCTGGTTCTTGATCTCATCCGCCATGGCGTCGAGAGCGTCCTTCGTCCGCTGGGCGTGAACCGCCCGGATCCCGAGCTCCCGCCGCGCGTCCTCGGTCGCGTCCTCGAGGGTCTTCTGCCATTCGCTGGCGCGCTCCTCGGCCCGCTGGCGCAGACGGTCGGCGCGCTCCTGGGCGTCGGACCGAATGTCCTCGAGCGCCTCGCGTGAGCGGCTGAGCGCGGAGTCGATCGCGGACCGGACCTCTTCTCCTGCCTGTTGGCGGGCCTGATTCAGGTCCTCGACCGCGTGCTCCAGATATGAAGCGACTGTCGGTTCCTCGGTTTCCGGTGCCATTCGTGTTTACCTCCGTGCATTGTCGTTGGGGGCTTCGAGCCGAAGTCTTGAGGGCCGCGGATGCACGTCCATCCGTAGTAACCACCGGGATCGCCTCGTGGCGGACCAGGTTTCCGTGCCCGGTCTCGCGGGCACCAGGCCCCCATGGCGGACGAGAGGCCCGAGCGACAGGACGGCTCGCAGCCCGAGCGGGGAACCGGCCAGCGTCAGGATCATCGGGCGGCGCCGCCGGGACACAAGGTCCCGGGGGAGGCCGCGAACCTGGACGACCCGGAGAGCCGTCCACGCCCCCGGTCAAGCCGCCGTAACGCCGGTCTAGCCGGTCTCGAGCGGGCGCGGTGAAGCGGCCTAACCTGGAAGGCCGAACCAGCGGGCGCGCCGGCTCGAGCCGAACTCCTGCTTCTCGGCGGCCAGGGTGACCGAGGGCTGATGGAACGTCCCCGTCGGCTTCGGCCCTGAGAGAAAGTCGACGTCGACCCTCCCGACCCGGCCGTCGCCGAACTCGACGTAGCAGAACCCCTGCCCGTCGTATCCCTTCGGCTGCTCGCCGTTGCGGATCGTGGCGAGCACCTCTGCGGCCACGACCCGCGCGGCCCCCTCGGAGAACACGCCCGCCTTCGGCACGCCCACGGTCGCAACGTCTCCAACGGCGTAGACGCCCGGAAAGCGGGTCTTCAGCGTCCGGGAGTCGACGGGCACGTAGCCGTCCTCCGCCATCCCGGATTCCTGGACCACGTCCGGAGCGCGGTGCTTCGGTACGCCGAGAAAGAGGTCGTACGGCACCTCCTCCCCGCTCTCCAGCGCCACCACCCGGCGCCCGGGATCGAGCGAGGTGATGCGCGCGCCCGGGACGAACTCGATATCCCGCTCCTCGAAGGCCCCGAGCAGCGCCTTCGAGGTCTCCGGGGAGGGCGGCACGGGGCTCGGCAGCGGCATCAGGAGGCTGATCTCGCACCGATCCCGGACGCCGCGCCTGACCAAGTCGTCATGGAGCAGCAGCGCGGCCTCGCTGGGCGCGGGCGGGCACTTGAACGGGGCGCCGCAGACCCCGACGATCGCGCGTCCCTCGGAGAACTCCGGCAGCACCTCCTTCATCCGCTCCGCCCCGGAGACGGAATAGAACTCGTTGGCGCCCTCGGCCAACCCGGGCGTGGCGGCCAGGTCGTAGTCCGCTCCGAGTGCGACCACCAGGATGTCGGCCTCGTACTCGCCGGACTCGGTGGCGACGCGGCGCACCTCCGGATCTATGGCGGTGATCGTTTCGTGGACGAACCGGACGCCCGGCTTGACGAAGTCGCGGTAGGGGAAGCGAACGGCCTCCGGCGTCTCACGCCCGAACATCACGTCGAGCTTCGAGTATCCGAAGACGAAGGCGTCGCGCTTCTCGATCAGGGTGACGTCCGCGTCCTCACCGAGCGCATCGGAGAGCACCGTGGCCAGCTCGAGTCCTCCGAATCCCGCTCCTAGCACGACTGTCCGTGTCGCCATGCGTTTCTCCAATGTCAAGGCCGCCCCGGGGCGACCCTACCGCTCGGCTTCGGCGCTGGGCGCTAGACCCCCTCGATCCTCCGCGCCCCAGCGTAGACGTTGAGCCTCGACTCGCGGGAGAAGCCGACCAGCGTCATGTTGGACTCCCTCGCCAGGCGGACCGGCGCCCCGGCACCGTCTACGGTCCCCTCCAGTCCGGCCCCTCCACCTCCGCCAGGCAGCCGGCCAGATCCGGATCGTGGGGCTCGAAGCTCCGCAGCCGGGCCTCGGGAGCGAGCTCGTCGAGCAGACCGGCGGTGAGCCCTCGGTGCATGGTGCAGACGACCTCCGCGTTCTCCACCACCGAGTCCCGATAGGGGCAGTTGCAGAGCCGGCAGTGCAGCGCGCCGTCGGAGCCGGCCTCCAGGGCGGGCTGGAAGCCGAGGGCGATCAGAACCTGGCGGAAGCTCTCCACCCAGTCTCCCGCCCTTTCCGGGGCGAGCTCACGACCGATCGCGCGGCCGGTGCTCTCCACCTCCCGCAGGCGGCCGGGGTTCGCCGGAATCGAGCGGGCGAGCCAGCGGGCCAGATCCGCGTAGGCGTGCGGCCTCTCCCCGCCCGGGGCGGCCGCTTCGGAGATCGTCCACTGATCCCGTGGGCGGCCGCGTCCCCGCTGCACCCGTCGCCGCTCGATCAGCCCGGCCTGCTCGAGCCGCTGCAGCTGTCGGCGCACCCCGTTGACGTGAAGACCGAGGCTCTTCGCCAGCTCCGTGCTGCCGGCGGGGCGACGGAGCTCGCTGAGGTGGTCGAAGAGCCGTGCTCGCGTCGGCTGGCTGAGAACGTCCCCGTGCCGGGTCGAGCGATCCATCCCGACATCCATATTTACACACCAGGCTGTGTAAAGGGGGTTCCTACTGCTATTTTCCCCACTTCAAATGTGCAAACAGTGGGACCCCATGAGAGGAGGCGGCGGATGACTTACGTGATCGCCGAACCCTGCATCGGCACCAAGGACAACTCATGCGTCGAGGTCTGCCCGGTCGACTGCATACATCCGACACCCGACGAGCCGGAGTACGGCGACCACGAGCAGCTCTACATCGACCCCGCGGAGTGCATCGACTGCGATGCATGCGTCGAGGCCTGCCCGGTCGACGCGATCTTCCCCGAGGACCAGGTCCCGGAGGAGTGGCATTCCTACATTCAGCTGAACGGCGACCACTACAAGGACGGCTCCGGCTGAGGGCCGCTAGGAGCTCTCCTCGGCGGCGAGCACGGCCGCGGTCAGCGCCTCGAGGGCGTTCTCGTCCAGGGTGTCCTCGATCAGCGGGAAGAGCTCGCGCTCCTCGAAGCGGACGTGATCGTCGAGGAGCTGTCCGAGCTCACGCATCTCTTCGACCCCCGCCCGCCCGCTTCTGATCCGCATCGCCCGGCGGCGGATGTCGACGTGGTCCGTCAGCACCCTGACTACCGCCGGGTGATCGTTCGCGCCCTGCTCCGCCCAGAGCGGCAACAGCACCTCCTCTTCCACCCGGAAATGATGCTGGCCCTCGCCGTCCCAGAACTCGAGGAAGCGGGAGGTGGGGTCGAGGTCGACGTCGGCACGCTTCAGCGCGATTGCCGCCTTGAGCGCCTGGTGATGGTCCCGGGAGAGCGGTTGCAGGGCCTCGCTGCGCTTGGCCATCAGGTCTCGGGGGTCGCCGGCGCGACGATGGATGGAGGCGGCCGGTTGATGCGCTGAAGCGCGAGGGCCTGGCCCGCGCACATCCAGGCGAAGGCGACCAGGAAGACGAAGCCCATCGTGAACTCACCGGTCGCGTCCTTGACCACGCCCATGATCAGCGGCGGGAAGAAGCCGCCGAGGCCTCCCGCGGCCCCGACGATCCCGGTGACGGCCCCCGTCGAGCGGGGGAACATCTGCGGCACGAGCTTGAAGACGGCGCCGTTGCCGAGGCCGAGGAAGCCGGCCATGGTGAGGCAGAAGATCGTCACCGGCAGGATCTTCGGGTCGGTCGCCTGCCAGGAGAGCCCGATCGCGTCGATTCCGACCCCGAAGAAGGCAATCGCCAGCACCCGCGGCCCGCCGGCCCTGTCCGAGAACCACCCGCCGACCGGTCGGGCGGCCGTGGCGACCAGGGTGAAGCCCGCGGCGCGCAGGCCCGCGTCGGTCAACGAGTAGTCGAACCAGTCCTTGAGCAGCTTCGGCAGGAAGATCGCCATCGCCACGAAGCCGCCGAAGGTGACGAAGTAGAAGAGGGCGAGCTGCCACATGTCCCAGCCCGAGCGCAGCACCTCGCGGTAGTTGGGCCGGGCGTGCTCGGCGACCGGGGCGTTGCGGGCCGCGGACGTCCAGAGCAGGGTGAAGCCCGCCAGCACGGCCGCATAGATGATCCCGGCCGCCGCCTGGCTGACGTGTGTGTAGATGAACGGCACGCTGAAGGCCGCAATCGCCGTCCCGACGTTGCCCATGCCATAGACGCCCAGGGCAAACCCCTGGCGCTCCTTGTCGTACCAGTCCGCCAGGAAGGGGATCCCCACCGCGAACGACGAACCGGCGGCCCCGAGGAAGAACCCTCCGACGAGCAACGCGACGTAGCTGGTGGTGAACCCGATCAGCAGGGCCGCCCCGGCCGAATAGGCGAGCAGCAGCATGAACATGATCCGGCCGCCGTAGCGGTCGGTCAGCAAGCCGATCGGGATCCGCAGCAGCGACCCCAGGACCACCGGTATGGCGATCATCACCGCGGTCTCGGTGTTGGAGAGGTCGAGCTTGTCCTGAAGCTTCGGCGCCAGCGGAGCGACCATGCCCCAGGCCGAGAAACAGAGGGCGAAGGCGATCGTGGCGAGGATGAGGTTGCGGGTGGCGGCGCTGCCGCGTGTCCTGCCTGCGTCCATTCCCACCCCCCTAGATCTCGGGTTCGTAGCGCGCCGTCGCTCCTCCGGCGGCGACCCGGCCGCGGTACGGGATCGGGCTGCGGCGAAGCAGCCAGTCGACGGGCAGACTCCAGGCGTGGACGAGACGGCTGAACGGCCAGAGCGCGTAGAGGAACCAGACCGCGGTGACATGCAGCTGGAAGATGAAGCTGATGTGCTCGCCGGTCATCAGCCCGGGCTTCGGATCGAAGATCATGATCTGGCGGAAGTAGGGGGCGACCGACTCCCGGTAGTGGACCGCGTCCCCGAGGTTGCTGACCGTCGCCAGCATGCCCGTGACGATGCCGAGCGCCAGCAGCCCGAAGGTGGCGACGTCGATGCGCGTCGTCGTGATCCGCACGCGCGGGAAGCGGACCCGCCGGTAGACCAGCACGGCGAAGCCGAGGCAGACCGCTCCGCCCGCGCCGAAGCCACCGACGACGGCGATTCCGTGGTAGTAGTCGTCGGAGAGGCCCACGGCGGCGGTCCAGGATGCGGGCACCAGGATGCCGAGGACGTGGCCGCCGATCGCGGCGAGGACGCCGAAGTGGAAGATCGTGCTGCCGTACTTGAGCGTCCGCGACTCGAGCAGCTGGCTCGAGCGCGCCCCCCAGCCGAGCTGGTCCGTGCGGTATCGCCAGTAGTGGCCGACGGCGAAGATCGCGAGAGCCGCGTACGGGAGCACCGCGTAGAGCAGGATCGATCCCTGCGTGTTCATGCGCCGATCCCTCCGACCAGCGGCTCGGCGCGCGCCACGCCGGGCTCCGGCATGACCTCGGGAGGCGCAAACGGCTCGAGGCCCACCTGCTCGCTGGGCGGGCCCTCGGCGGCGAGCCGCCGCAGCCGGCCGAGCTGACTGCGGGTGAGGCCGGGCAGCGAGCGGGCTACCAGGTCGAGGAGTGGCTCCCAGGGGCTCTCCTGGTCGCGCAGGGAACGGCGGACCAGCTCGATCGACACCCTGTGCTCGGCCAGCAGGTCGCGGCCTGCCGGGTCGGGGGCCAGCGACGCGAACTCGAGCATCAGCGGCAGATAGTCAGGGAGCTCCCCGGCGCTCATCTCCAGGCCCGCCGAGGCATAGGCCTGCTTCAGGCGCAGCAGGGCCAGCCCGCGCTGGCGACTGTCCCCATGCAGGTGGTAGGTGAGGTGGAGGGCGTTGCGCTTGGCGAAGTCGAAGGTCTCGACGTAGCTGCGCTGCAGCTCGGTCAGCGGCGTCGTCCCGTACCAATCGAGGAAGCCACCGAGCTGCTTGCGGGAGCGGTCATCCAGCTCGTCGGCGTCCAGCTCCCGGACAGCCTCGCAGAGCTCGGTCGCCGGGTAGGAGAGCAGCATCGAGACCAGCTTCAAAGGATGAATGCGCTCAGCCACCGCCGCCTCCCCGGGCGGCACCGCCGTTGCCGGCCCCTCCGCTCGATCCGCCGCGGTGCAGGTGCTCGAGAAGGTCGAGGTCGCTCGCCTCGCCCTCGCTTCCCAGCTTCGCCTGACTCTGGGCCAGCAGGGTCCCGTCCAACAGGGACGGCGTCGACCCCGGCTGGGGAAAGTCGAGACCGCAGGAGCCCTGCTCGGCGAAGGCGGCCTCGGAGACCTCGCCGTGGCGGCGCGGGATCACGTAGCGCTCGTCGTAGTCGCCGATCGCGACCATTCGGAACATCGCCTCCATCTCGGCCGGCTCCATCCCGACCTGCCGGGCGATCTCGGGATCCGCCTCGCCGCCGATGTTCACCCCGCGCATGTAGCGGCGCATCGCCACCAGACGCCGCAGGGAGCGGCGCACCGGCTCGGTGTCGCCCGCGGCGAGGAAGCTCGCCAGGTATGAGAGCGGGATCCGGAGCTCCTCGATCGCCTCGAACACGTCCTCCGCCGAGCCGCCCTCGCGAACCAGCTCCGCGCCGAGGCTCTCCACCGGTGAGAGCGGCGGCACGTACCAGACCATCGGCAGCGTCCGGTACTCCGGATGGAGGGGAAGCGCGATCCGCCAGCGCTTGCACATCGCATACACGGGGGAGCGGCTCGCCGCCTCCAGCCAGTCCTGGGGGACGCCGTCGCGCAGCGCCTGCTCGCGTACCTCGGGGTCGTCGGGGTCACAGAAGAGCGAGAGATGGGACTCGAGCAGCTCGTGCTCGTCCTTCACGGACGCGGCCTCCTCCACCCGGTCGCTGTCGATCAGGACGATGCCGACGTGGCGAAGGCGCCCGACGCAGGTCTCCGAGCAGACGGTCGGCAGGCCGGCCTCGATCCGCGGGTAGCAGAAGTTGCACTTCTCGGCCTTGCCGGTGCTCCAGTTGAAGTAGACCTTCTTGTAGGGGCAGCCGGAGACGCAGAAGCGCCAGGAGCGGCAGGCCTCCTGGTCGACCAGCACGATCCCGTCCTCCTCGCGCTTGTACATCGCGCCCGATGGGCAGGAGGCGACACAGGAGGGGTTGACGCAGTGCTCGCAGATCCGGGGCAGGTACATCATGAAGGCCTGCTCGAACTCGAGCCTGACCTCCTCCTCGAGCCCGCGGCGGTTCGGGTCGCCCGCCGCGTTCACTCCGGATCCGGCCAGGTCGTCGTCCCAGTTCGGGCCCCAGTGCAGGTCGAGGTCGTCGCCGGTGACCTGGGACTTGGGCCTGGCGGCCGGCTGGACGTCCTGCGAGGGGGCGCTGATCAGGTGGTCGTAGTCGTAGGTCCAAGGGTCGTAGTAGTCGTCGATCGTGGGCAGGTCGGGGTTCCAGAAGATCGTGGCGAGCTTCTTCAGCTTGCCGCCGGCCTTCAGCTGCAGCTTGCCGCGGCGGTTGAGCTTCCAGCCACCGTTCCAGCGCTCCTGGTCCTCGTAGTCGCGCGGATAGCCGCGGCCCGGCTTGGTCTCGACGTTGTTGAACCAGATGTACTCCGCGCCCCGCCGGTTGGTCCAGACGTTCTTGCAGGTCACCGAGCAGGTGTGGCAGCCGATGCACTTGTCGAGGTTCATCACCATCCCCATCTGGGCGCGGACCCTCATCGGCGGCCCCCGCTCATCAGTAGACGACCTCCGAGGCCCGCTTGCGGACGATGATCAGCTGGTCGCGCTGAGGCCCGGTCGGCCCGTAGTAGTTGAAGCCCCAGGAGAGCTGCGCGTAGCCGCCGATCAGGTGGGTCGGCTTGATCGCGATCCGGGTGAGCGAGTTGTCGGTGCCGCCGCGGGCCCCCGAGATCTCCGAGACCGGCACGTTCACGTGGCGGTCCTGCGAGTGGTAGTAGAGCGCGATCCCCGGCGGGATCCGGTGCGAGACGGCGGCGCGGCAGGCGACCGTGCCGTGGCGGTTGTAGACCTCCAGCCAGTCGTTGTCCGCCACGCCGATCCGCTCGGCGTCCTCGAACGAGAGCCACATCGCCGGCCCGCCGCGGAACAGGGTCAGCATGTGCAGGTTGTCCTGGAACTCGGAGTGGATCGACCACTTCGAGTGGGGGGTGTTGTAGCGAACGATCACCTCGAGCCCCTCGCCTGCGTCCGGGTCGCCGCCCAGGCCGACCAGCTGCCCCGCGTCCACCGGTGGGCGGTAGGCCGGCAGTCCCTCGCCGAGATCGAGCATCCACTCGTGATCGAGGTAGAGCTGCTGGCGCCCGGTCAGTGTGTGCCAGGGGATCAGCCGCTCGACGTTCGTCGTGAACGGCGAGTAGCGGCGCTCGCGCGACTCCATCCCGGACCACTCGGCCGAGGCGATCACCTTGCGCGGCTGGGTCGTGATCTCCCGGAAGGTGATCGCCTCGTCGGCGCGGTCCGCGGGGATGTCGGCGAGCCGGCGGCCGGTGCGGCCCTCGAGCGAGCGGAAGCTCTCCACCGCGATCCGGCCGTTGGTGGTGCCCGAGAGCGCCAGGATCGCCTCGGCCGCATCGACGTCGCGCTCCAGCGAGGGGCGGCCTGCGGCCGGCGAACCGCCGTTGACGCGCCCGTTTCGCCGGCCGAGCTCCTCAACCTCGGGAGTCGGCTTCCAGGAGGCGCCCTTGACGCTGATCCCCGGGTCCTCCACCAGGGGCCCGAGCGCCTTCATCCGGGCGGCGACTGCCGGGTAGTCGCGCTCGACCGCGACCAGCTTCGGCATGGTGCTCCCCGGGATCGGCTCGCACTCGCCCTTGCGCCAGTCGCGCACCCGGCCCCCGGGCTGGGCGATCTCGTCGACCGTGTCGTGGAGCAGCGGGGCGGCGACGATGTCGGTGCGCTTGCCGAGATGGCGCTCGGCCATCTCGCTGAAGCGCTCGGCGATCAGCTTGAAGGCGTCCCAGTCCGAGCGCGCCTCCCAGGGCGGCGGGATCGCGGCGTTGAAGGGATGGACGAAGGGGTGCAGGTCGGTGCTCGAGATGTCGTACTTCTCGTACCAGGTGGCCGCTGGCAGGACGACGTCCGAGTAGATCGCCGAGCCGTTCATCCGGAAATCGATCGTGGTGAAGAGGTCGAGCTTCCCCTCGGGCGCCGGGTCGCGCCAGCGGACCTCCTCGGGGCGGTTGTCGGCCGGCTGCTCGGGCGAGCGGACGGCGGCGTCGGGAACGCCGAGGATGTGGCGCAGGAAGTACTCGTGGCCCTTGCTCGAGGAGCCCAGCAGGTTGGCCCGCCACAGGGTCAGGATCCGGGGAAAGTTGGCGGGATCGTCCGGGTCCTCGCAGGCGAAAGCGAGGCGCCCCTCGCGCAGCTCGTCGACCACGTGCTCGGCCGGGTCCTTGCCCGCGGCCTTCGCCTCGTCGGCCAGGTCGAGCGGGTTTCGCCCCAACGCCGGCGTGGAGGGCAGCCACCCGAGGCGGACCGCCAGCGCGTGGCAGTCGGCGCTGTGGCGGCCCGCCAGCGTCCCGGCGCCGGCGGGCGACGCGAACTCGCCCGCCCCCTGAAACTTCTCGTAGCGCCACTGGTCGCTCATCAGGTACCAGAAGGGCGTGGCGGGCTGCTGCCGCGGCGGGCGCAGCCAGTCGAGCGCGAAGGCGACGGTCTGCCAGCCGGCGAGCGGCCGGACCTTCTCCTGCCCTACGTAGTGGGCCCAACCGCCGCCGTTCACCCCCTCGCAGCCGCAGAAGAGGACCAGGGCGAGCATCGCCCGGTAGGTGACATCGGAGTGGAACCAGTGGTTGGTGCCGGCCCCCATGGCGATCATCGAGCGCCCGCCCGTACGCTCGGCGTTGTCGGCGAACTCCCGCGCGATCCTCGTGCAGATACCCGCGTCGACGCCCGTCATCTCCTCCTGCCAGGCGGGCGTGTAGGGGACGGAGGCGTCGTCGTAGCCCGAGGGCCATTCCCCCGGCAGGCCCTTCCGGGAGACCCCGTAGTGGGCCAGCGCCAGGTCGAGGACCGTGGTCACCAGCCGGCCCCCGATCCGCATCGCCGGGACGCCGCGGCGGATCGTGGTGCCGCCCTCGGTCTCGCCGCCGTCGAAGCGCGGCAGGGTCACCTCGACCGCCTCCTGGTGGCGCCCGTACAGGGTGAGCGCCGGGTCCGTTCCCTCGAGATCGAGGTTCCAGTGGCCCTGCCCGGCGTCCCCCCAGCGGTGCCCGACCGAGCCGTTCGGCGCCACCGGCTCTCCGGTCTCCTCGTCGATCACCACGGTCATCCACTCGGCGTTCTCCTCCTCGGAGCCGAGGTCCGAGGCGCGCAGGAAGGCATCGGGGATGACGGCTCCGTCGCCGCGCTCGCGCAGGGTCACCAGGTGCGGCATGTCGGTGAAGCGGGCCGCGTACTCGGCGAAGCGCTCGCAGCGCCGTTCGACGTAGAACTCCTTCAGGATCACGTGGCCCATCGCCATCGCCAGGGCGCCGTCGGTCCCGGCCCGGGCGGGCAGCCAGTGGTCGGCGAACTTGGTGTGCCCCGCGTAGTCCGGCGAGACCACCACCACCTTCTGGCCCTTGTAGCGGGCCTCGGTCATGAAGTGGGCGTCCGGGGTGCGGGTCTGGGGCAGGTTGGTCCCCCAGATGATCAGGTAGGAGGCATTCCACCAGTCCGCCGACTCCGGCACGTCGGTCTGGTCACCCCAGACCTGCGGCGAGGCGGGCGGCAGGTCGGCGTACCAGTCGTAGAAGCTCAGCGAGGTTCCGCCGATCAGCGAGAGGAAGCGGGTCCCGGCAGCGTAGGAGACCATCGACATCGCGGGAATCGGGCTGAAGCCCACGATCCGGTCCGGGCCGTACTTGCGGGTGGTGTGGACGTGCGCGGCGGCGATCAGCTCCGAGACCTCGTCCCAGCTCGCCCGCATGAAGCCGCCCTTGCCGCGGCGTGACTTGTAGGCCCGGGCCCGCTCCGGGTCCTCGACTATCGAGGCCCAGGCCTCGACCGGGTCGCCGAGGCGGCTCTTCGCATCCCGGTAGAGCTCGAGCAGGACTCCGCGCACGTAGGGGAACTTGGGGCGGACCGGCGAGTAGATGTACCAGGAGAAGGAGGCGCCCCGGGGGCAGCCGCGAGGCTCGTGGTCGGGCATATCCGGGCCGTTCGAGGGGTAGTCGGTCTGCTGGGTCTCCCAGGTGACCAGGCCGTCCTTGACGTGGACCTTCCAGGAGCACGAGCCAGTGCAGTTGACCCCGTGGGTCGAGCGGACGACGCGGTCGTGCTGCCAGCGGCGCCGGTAGGCCGCCTCCCAATCGCGGGAGTATCCGAGGCTCTCGTTCCATCCCTCGGCCGAGCGCTGACGAGGGCCGAAGAACTGCCTGGCCCGGAGCAGCGCGCGGCCCTCGCTCATCGTTCGGCCCCTCCCGGCGCTCGACACGGCGAGAGCTTCATCCCCAGCCCATGTCCGCCGTCCGACATCGCGGGCATTCTTATCGCAGACGGGCCCAAGGTGCCAGCGATACTCAGCGCGGGCGGTCCGGGCCGCCCTGGCGGTCGGCCTGGAGAATCTGCCTCCCGTCTACTTCGCGCTCGTGAGGGCCACGGGCGTGGTCTCGGTGGCGGCCGACATCTGGGGATGAGGGCGACGCGGTGACCCTGCTGGCCATCAACGCGATCGCGTATGTGGCCCTCTGGGCGCCGACCTCCTGCGCCTCGGCCGCCACCCACGCCGTCTCCTCGACGAACTCGGCGACCATCAGCGAGGCTGGGGCCGGCTCAGGCCCCGGTGACCGCCTGAGACCGAATCAGCCCCGCGGCCCCTGGCGCCGGCCCCCGAGAGAGGGCGAGAGCGTGCGGAAGGTCGGAGATCGCCGCGCCCATCATGGTCGATGCTGCCGGAGCCGGAGCGGACCCGAGCGAGCCAGTCTCGGCCCCGGCCGGCGCGGCGCTTTCCAGCACCAGGCACCTCGCCTCCTCGACCTCGATCAGCTCTCGCGCCAGTCCGGCGAGCTACCCAGGATCGGGGGCGCGCCGCGCTGCCAGACTTGGGGCCGTGGAAGCACTGATCGCGATCCTCGCCGGCGGCCGCGCCACCCGCCTGGGGGGCCGGAAGGCGACCGCGGAGCTCGCCGGGCGGCCACTGATCTCATACCCGCTGGCCGCCGCGCTTGGCTCGGGCCAAGACGCGATCGTCGTCGCCAAGCCCCGCACAGAGCTGCCGGAACTGTCGGTTCCGACCCTGCGAGAGCCCGCTGAGCCGGTGCACCCGCTCTGCGGCCTCGTGTCCGCCCTGCGGCAGGGAGAGGGGCGACCCGTGATCGCCCTCGCCTGCGATCTGCCGCTGGTCACGCCCGAGCTCCTCGACTGGGTCGCCTCGCAGCGCGACCCGCTGGTCGTGCCCCGGATCGAGGGCCGCCTGCAGCCGCTGCTCGCCCGATACGAGGCTTCCCTGCTGAGGGATCTCGAAGCCGACCTGCACGCCCAGCGGCCGCTGCAGGAGACCGTCGCCAGGCTCCACCCGAGGATGATCGACGAGGAGGAGATCGCCCGCTTCGGCCGGCCGGACCGACTGCTGCTCAACGTCAACAGCGAGGCCGACCTGCAGAGAGCCGGGCGGCTGTTGCGGGGCACGGTTCCCGCCCCGGGCCGGCCCCGGCCGCGTCAGAGGGGCCTCGGCTAGCCCCCGACGCCCTCGGCGAGCCCCCGCACCTCTTCCAGCGGGCGGCCAGCTCGAGCGGCGAGCCAGCAGGCCACCGGCGCCGCCCTCCTCTCCGAAGCGTGAGCGGCGACCGCCGCCAGTCCAAGCACGGCGTCGATCTCGGCCAGATCCGGCGGCTCCACTCCGATCGCGCGAGCAAAGCCCTCGAGCCACTCCTCAGCAGTCATGCCTCTCCGTCCTTTCGTCGGTGCCCTTGATCACCGTGGCGACCTCCTGGCCCCGCGCCAGACCCAGCTCCCGTGGCGATCTTCGTCGGGGGCCTCGAAGCCGGTTGCGCACTCAATCTCATTTCAGCCCTCCTTGCGCTGTTCGCAAATGGACGAGGCGGCGAAGCAATCGAACCCTCCACGCCTCGATCACCCACTTGAAGCCGACCGGGTGGCACTCGGCCATGTTGGAGCCCTCGATGACGATGCAGTCAGCGTTTTGGAGGTCTTGCTGTGAGGTGGTCGCCCTACCCCGGCCGAACGAGGCCCCCAAACCGGGGACCGTGGAGCTGTGCCATATGCGGGCCTGGTTCTCGATCTGGATCGCGCCGAGCGCCGTGAACAGCTTCTTGATCAGATAGTTCTCCTCGTTGTCCGGGGTCGCCCGTCACAGCTTCCCTCGTTCCCGGATCACCGGCCAGATATCCCTCACCCTCGCCCACAAACCGGGCCTGCGCCCCGCCCCCTCCCCCTGTCAGCGCGCTTACAAGCGCCTGTTGAAGGCGGCGCTGCGGCGGTAGACCCCCGGTGACGACCAAGAGAAGGCGGAACGTGGCCGCGAGGCGAGGTCATCTCGATCTGCGGGTATGAGGAAGGCGATGAAGACGAGCCTGCTCGACGCCGACCCGGACCTCGCGCGCTACCTGGCCCCGGACAGCATCCGCGCCCTGGGCGCCAGCCTCCACGCGGACGTCTGGGAATTGGAGCCCGGACCATGGGCCCCGCCCCTCGTGGAGCCCGAACGCGGCCACCTCGGCTTTCTGATCCTGAGTGGCATGCTGGTTCGGCGGGTCATGGTGGACGGGTCGCGCAGTGGGGAGCTGCTCAAGCGCGGTGACGTGGTCAGGCCCTGGGTCGAGGATCCGGTCTCCTTCTGCGACGCCGACTGGCAGGTCGTGGAGCCCGCGCAGCTCGCCGTCCTCGACCGGACCGTCGCCGCCCGCCTCTGCTCCCGGCCGGAGCTGAACGTCGCCCTGCTGGACAAGCAGATGGCACGCACGCGCTCACTGGCCATCAGCGCCGCCACGGAAAGCGTCCGTGGGCTGGACCGCCGCCTCCTCGTCCTCTTCTGGCACCTGGCCGAGCGCTGGGGTCGCAGGGAGGGCCAGGAGGTGGTCATCCCCATGCACCTCACCCATGAGACGCTGAGCCTCCTGATCGCCGCGCGCCGTCCCTCCGTCACCACCGCGCTTCGGTCGCTCTC
>DATGDO010000307.1:0-2212 GCA_035310805.1 Solirubrobacterales bacterium | reverse complement strand
ATCTGCGTGACGGGAAGATCCCGGAGGACGTGCTGGAGATGACCCGCGACGAAGGCGCCTGGGTCACTCGTTAGCGACATCCGGCACGAGAAAGTTCAGCTATTAGGGGGAAAAGAGGGCGTCCGCTATGGTGCCCGCTTCCTTTTAGGACCGTCTTGGTCATAAAAGGAAAGAAAGTGGAGAAGCGGTGCCTCCCGCGGCCGCTGAGCGATCTCAACTTCCCATGGATCCAGCGATCATCTTCTTCGGCTTCGGCGTCGGTTTCCTGGTCGGCATGACCGGAATGGGGGGCGGCTCCCTGATGACCCCCCTGCTCGTGCTGGTCTTCGGGATCAAGCCGACGACGGCGATCGGCACCGACATCTTCTATGCGGCGGTCACCAAGACCGCGGGCAGCTGGCGCCATCTGAAGCTGAAGACGGTGAACATGCCGCTCGTCTACTGGATGGCGGCGGGCAGCGTGCCGTCAGCCATCCTCGGCGTTTGGGTGCTTGACCTGCTCAAGCGCAGGCTCGGGGATCAGCTCGACGAGACCGTCTTCGCCATCCTCGCAGCCTGCCTCCTGGTCGTTGGCGCCGCAACCCTCCTGCGCGGCTTCTTTCTCGCCAACAAGATCCAGGAGCGCGACGACTTCGAGATGCACACCCGGCACAAGGTGGCCGCGGTCGGCATCGGCGCGACGACCGGCTTCGTGATCGGTCTGAGCTCGGCAGGCAGCGGCACGCTGATCGGGATCATGCTGATCGCGGTCTACCGGCTCACCCCGAAGCGGGTGGTGGGCACGGACGTCGTGCACGCGGCCCTTCTGCTCTGGGCGGCATCGATCGCCCACGTCGTCGGGGGCAACGTCGACTTCGGGCTCGCCGGCAACATCATGGTCGGCTCGATACCGGGCGTGGTGCTCGGCTCGAATCTCTCCGTCAAGTGGCCGCAGGGTGCGTTGCGCTACGCGCTCGGCTTCGTCCTGATCGGCGCCGGCCTCACGATCATGAACAAGGCCAACACAGACCTGATCCCGTGGGTGATGGGCGGAGCCGCACTCGCCATCGCCGCCCTGTTCGCCATCCAGATCGCCCTCCAGAAGGAGGTCGAGCACGATCCGGATGAGCAGGCCGAGCTCGAGCGGAACGCCAGGTTCGAGCGGGAGCTCGCTGCTCGCGCCCAAAGCCGGCCGGCGCCGGCGGCGGCCTCCAGGGATTAGTCCACCGCGCCCCGGCGACGGCTCAGCCGCAATACTCCCCCGCCGTGTTCGAGAAAGTCCTGATCGCAAACCGCGGCGAGATCGCCATCCGGATCGCCCGGACCCTGAAGGAGATGGGGATCGGCTCGGTGGCGATCTACTCCGAGATCGACCGTGACGCCCCGCACGTCCGCGAAGCCGACGAGGCATACCTGCTCGGGCCCGCGACACCGGCGGAGAGCTACCTGAACGTCGAGAAGATCCTCGAGATCGCCGCGACCTCGGGCGCGGACGCGGTGCACCCCGGCTACGGTTTCCTCGCCGAGAACGCCGCCTTCGCCGAGGCCTGCGAGAAGGCGAAGGTCACCTGGATCGGGCCCCCACCGAAGGCGATCGAGGCGATGGGATCCAAGACCCGCTCTCGAGAGCTGATGCAGGAGGCCGGCGTCCCGATCGTCCCCGGAGCGACCTCGCCCGTCGCGGACGTCGCCGCGGCGAAGAAGCAGGCCAGGGAGATCGGGTACCCGATCGCCTGCAAGGCGGCCGGGGGCGGCGGAGGCAAGGGGCTCCGCGTCGCCGTCGACGAGGAGGCACTCGCCGACGCCTTCGAGGGCGCCGCCCGTGAGGGCGAGAAGTTCTTCAGCGACCCGACGGTCTACCTGGAGCGCTACCTGGAGGATCCGCGCCACGTCGAGGTGCAGGTGCTCGCCGACTCCAACGGGAACGTGATCCATCTGGGAGAGCGCGACTGCTCGGTGCAGCGCCGTCACCAGAAGCTGATCGAGGAGTCCCCGGGCCCCAAGGTCGACGACGAGATGCGCGAGCGGATCGGGAAGATCGCGATCGACGCCGCTTCCGCAGTCGGATACAGGTCGGCCGGCACCGTCGAGGGGCTTCAGGTCGGTGACGACTACTTCTTCCTCGAGATGAACACCCGCGTCCAGGTCGAGCACTGCGTGACCGAGATGGTGACCGGCATCGACATCGTCCGCGAGCAGATCCGGATCGCCGCGGGCGAGGAGATCTCCGTCT
>DATGDO010000306.1:0-3912 GCA_035310805.1 Solirubrobacterales bacterium | reverse complement strand
CTCGGCCACGGCGAACTTGCCGAAGCCGGTGAAGTTCACCTCGCCTCCGCCCTGGAGGACGTCGGTGATGGCGTCGAGGACCGCGTCCACGGCCTGGCCAGCCTCCTTCTTGTTGCCGATTCTGCTGTCGCCTACGAGCACGTCGAGGAACTCAGCCTTGGTCACGTCATCTCCTCCTGAGGATTGGAGTTCGCGCCGAGCCTAACAGCGGCTCCCGAGGCCAAAAGCTCGGCGGGGCCCCACCCCCGCTCAGGAGCCGCCGATCGCCATCTCGCCGACCAGCATCGGGGCGGTGCGGACCGAGCCGCCGAACGGCACCCAGCGGGACTCCGACCCCACGGCCCGCACGGCAGCGAGCGCGCCCAGCAGGTCGCCGGCGATCGTGAACTCGCGGAGCGGCTCGGCGAGCTCGCCCCCGCGGATCGCCCGGCCAGAGGCGCCGACCGAGTAGCGCCCGGTGACCGGGTTCACCCCCGAATGAAGGCCGGCGACCTCGGTGACGTAGACGCCGTCACCCGCCTGCTCCAGGAGGCCCTCCAGCGAGAGCTCACCAGGCTCGAGAACGAGGTTCGATGTGCTGACCGAGGGAGGAGTCCGGTAGGAGGAGCGTGAGGCGTTCCCGGTCGAGCGGGCCCCGCCTCGCCGCGCCGTATAGCAGTCGTGCAGGTAGGCGAGCAGCTTCCCGTCCCCGATCAGGGGGGTGCGCTGACGCGGTGTCCCCTCTCCGTCGAACGGCGCGCTGGCGAGCCCGCCCGGATCGAGCCCGTCGTCGGCGAGCACGTAGGCCGGGGACGCCAGCTCCTCGCCGAGGCGATCGGCGAACGGGGACCGGCCCCGCTGAACAGCGTCGGCACAGAGCGCCCCGCCGATGAACCCGGCGAAGCTGGCGGTCACCCGCTCGGAGAGCACCACCGGGCAGGTGCGCGAACCGGGCTTGCTCGCCCCGAGCATCGAGCTGGCCTCGTCGCCCGCCTCGGCCCCGATCTGTGCCGCGTCGAGCGCCTGCGGCGAGCGCCCGACCCCGAAGCCCAGACCGGTCTGAACCTCCGAGTCCCGGCTTGCCATCGCCTGCAAGAACGAGTAGGCGACCGAGAGGCCGAAGCTGCCCACGACCCCGCGGGAGGTCGCGATCGCGGCGTCGCTGTCCTCGTCGACGTAGACGACCTCCTCCACCGCGCTGACCCGCTTGTCGCGGTCGAGCGCGACGCGCTCGATCCGCTTGGCGAGGTCGATCACCTCGGAGGTCTCCGTCCCGGCGAGGCTCTCGTCCCTCAGGCCCTCGATCTCGCTCGGCTCACCGGATCGACCAGGCGCTGCGGAGTTCTCGTCCTCGTCGGCGACGCGCGCCGCACCCACCGCGGCCTCCGCCAGATCCCTGAGCCCCTGATCCGAGAGGTCGGTCCCGTAGGCATAGCCGGTTCGTGTGCCGATCCAGGCCCGGACGCCCACGCCCCGCCCGCTGGCCTCGGTGAGGCTCTCGACCGCGCCGGCGTGCACCCGAACCTCGCGGCTTCGCGATCCCTCCGCCCAGACCTCGGCGTCCCCGGCGCCCGCCGCCGTCGCCGCCTCGATGGCCCAGCGCGCCGTTTCCTCCAGGTCCACCCGCTGCTCGCTCATACGGCGGTGCCCCCGACGGTGATGCCGCGGATCCGCACGTGGCCCTGCCCGGTGCCGACCGGCGCGGTCTGGCCGGCCTTGCCGCAGAACCCGGTCTTCATCTCGAAGTCGGATCCGACGGCATCGATCCGGGCGAGCGCCTGCAGGCAGTTGCCGATCAGGGTCGCGCCGCGGCACGGCTTGGTCACCTTGCCGTCCTCGATCAGGTAGCCCTCTGAGACGCCGAAGACGAAGTCGCCGGTGGCGGGCTCGACCTGGCCGCCGCCGAAGGAGACCGCGTAGAAGCCGCGGTCGACCTCGGAGATCATCCCATCGGGGTCGGCGTCGCCCGGCTGGATGTAGGTGTTGGTCATCCGAGGAATCGGCAGGTCGCGGAAGCTGGCCCGGCGGCCGTTGCCCGTCGACTCGACGCCGTCCCGCCGCGCGCGCAGCCTGTCGTAGAGGTAGGAGCTGAGGCGACCCTCCTCGATCACGGCTGTCGCCTGAGAGGGGGTGCCCTCGTCGTCGATCGCCCCCGTACCCCACTCACCGGGCATGAGGCCGTCGTCGTAGGCGGTGAGCAGCGGCCCCGCCACCTTCTCGCCCATCCTGCCCGCGTAGACGCTCGCGCCCTTCTGCACGGCGTCCGCCTCCAGCCCGTGGCCGGTCATCTCGTGGAAGAGGACGCCGCCGAAGCCGCCGCCGACCACAACGGTCATCTCGCCGGCGGGCGCGGGATCGGCTCCGAGCAGCTCGAGCGCCTTGCGCGCCGCCTGCTCCGCGATCCGGGCCGGATCGCCGTCGAGCAGCTCGAAGCCGCGGTGGGCGCCGAGCGTCTCGAAGCCCGTCTCCACGGTCCCGTCCCTGCGGGCCACGACCTGCGCCCCGAGCCTGACGCGGGTCCGGTCATCGCTTGCCTCCAGGCCCTCGGAGTTGAAGACCGCGATCCGGCGCCGACCCTCGCTGTAGCTCGCCGAGGCCTGGGTCACCTCGGGACCCGCGGATCGGGCGCGCTCGTCGAGCTCGCGCAGCAGCTCTGCCTTGCGCTCGGCCGCGACCGAGGCCGGGTCGACCTCGATCTCCTGAAGCTTCGGCGGCGCGGCGGCCCGCAGCGTGGCCGGCTCCCCGGCTTCCCCGCTCAGCGCGGCGGCGAGCCCGTCGGCGGCCCGCAGCAGGTCGTCCTCGGCGAGTCCGTCGACGTGCGCGAACCGGGTCTCCTCGCCGTCGATCACCCGGACCCCGGCGCCGCGCTCGCTCCCGGACTGCGGCCGCTCCACCCGGGACTCGTCGATCGAGAGCGTGAAGCCGCGGCGGTCCTCGCAGAAGAGCTCGGCGAAGTCGCCGCCTCTGGACAGCGCGCGCCCGAGGACTCTCGCGGCGACGTCTGGGTCGATCAGCATCGGCGCCGGCTCCTCGTTCCCGATCACAGTCACTGGTCGCGCCCCGGCTCGGCGCGCCCTCGCATCACCGGGGTCGGCCTGCGCTTCGCCGGTCCCGCGACCTCGATCAGCCTCGACGCCGCCAGGAAGATCGCCCGGCCCTCCTCGGAGTCGGCCGGGAAGGCGGTGCTGCGGCCACCTTCGTAGTAGGTCCTTGCGAAGGGCTTGCGCAGGTGGCGCCGGCGGCGGATGTAGGCCGCGGCCTCGTCCGCATAGCCGGAGACCCGCTCGAGCAGCAGGCGGTGGGGCTTGGTGGTCATCCTCTGCCGACGCCGGCCGCCGCGAGCTGCCGCAGTGCGATCCGCATGTCGAAGAGCATCAGGGACGCGAGCGTGAAGCGCTCGGCCACCGCGACGGCGGCCAGGCCGCTCTCGCGGACGCAGAAAGCCTCCCCGTCGCCGGTGGCGACATGCGCGTGGGCGACGGGCTCGCCGCCCGCGGCGTCCGCGGCAGCGATCAGGTCGCGGCCGGCCTCGCCCCAGCGCTCGATCTCGCCGCTGGCGGCCAGGACCTCTCCGTCGCGCGAGAGGATCGCGCAACCCCGCATCTCCGGCGAGATCTCCTGCAGAAATGAGATGGCCCCACCGGGATCGGAGAGGGTCGGGGCGTCGACGGCGGCCACTCCGCCAAAATAGCGAGCGTGACTCTCGAGCAGGGCTCCTGGCTCACCGTCGTAGTCATCTGCGGGATCTCGGTCGTCCTCCTGGCGATCGGGGGCTACACCGGCTACAGCATCGTGGTCGGCGCCGTGGGGTTGGCCGCGGCCGTCAACCTCCTGTAGGGCTTCGCCCTCCGCTCCCGAGTGGTGCCCGGGCCGCTAGCCGGCCCTGAAGGGTCTCGGCAACTCCGAGGGGTCGCGCCGGGAGCTCTCCGGCTC
>DATGDO010000305.1:0-3923 GCA_035310805.1 Solirubrobacterales bacterium | reverse complement strand
CGAGGACCTCTGGGACGACTGGGCGAGCACCGAGGTCTTCCAGGTCGACGAGCGAGTCGCGCCCGCCGGCTCCGACGAGCGCAACCTGACCCACCTCGTGGAGAGCCTCTCGATCGGCGCCCAGGGCAGCATCCGCCCGATGCCGGTTACCGACGAGGACCTGGAGGCCGCCGCGGACCGCTACGCCGCCTCGCTCCCCGACGCGATCGACCTCGCACACCTCGGGCTCGGGCCGGACGGGCACACCGCCTCGCTCGTCCCCGGGGACCCCGTACTCGAGGTGACCGACAAGCGGGTGGCGGTGACCGCCCGCGAGTACCAGGGCGTCCGCCGGATGACCCTGACCTATCCGGAGCTCCACCGCGTCAGGAGCCTCCTCTGGGTCGTCACCGGCGAGAAGAAGGTCGACGCGCTCGAGAAGCTGATCGCGCAGGACCCCTCGACGCCGTCGGGCCGGGTCCAGCCCGGGGGCGACTCGCTGATCCTCGCGGACCGCGCCGCCGCCCCGGACGTCTAGCCCGCTTCGTACTCGTCGTGCCGCCGCAGCCAGAGTGGCTCCGTGGCGCTCTCGTTGCGACCCGCCGACGTGCGGTCGAGCAGCCCGTAGTAGGCCATCGCCGGCTCCAGCCCCCGCGCGGTGGTCACGTAGGTCCTGTAGACCGTCCCATCTGCCAGTGCATACACGCTCAGGCCCGGTCCCTCGGCGACGTACCCCGCAGCGTCGGTGCCGCACATGCGCGCGTTCTGCTCGACCGTGGGCGGGATCTCGCCCTCGAGGAACGGCTTCAGCTCCTCCTCGGTGTGCAGGAAGCCGAGATCGCGATGGAAGTCGCTGCCGACGGTTGAGACCCACGGTAGGCCCCAGCCCATTCGCTTCTTGTAGGCCTGGAGCTTCTCGAGCGGCCCCCGCGACGAGAGCAGCAGCGTGGTGTTCCGCGCCTTCAGGTGGGGGGCCTGCGGGTCCAGTGTGTCGGTGATCGAGGAGCAGACCGGGCACCCGGCCTCGTAGGGGGGCCCGAACATGAAGTGGTAGATGATCAGCTGCGATCGGCCGTCGAACAGGTCCGCGAGGGACTTCTGCCCGTCGACCGTGTCGAACCTGTACCCCTTCTCCACCGGGACCCAGGGCAGCTGCCGGCGCTTCTCGGCGAGCTCGTCAGCTCGCCGGGTGAGCTCCTTCTCCTCCTTGAGCAGCTCGTCGCGCTCCGCCTGCCACTCCTCCTGGGTTCCAATCCTGTGCTCCGTCATCGGGCTTCCTCCTCCTGTCGGGTCTCGTGCTCATCGTGACGCCGCCACCTGGTAGTTGTAGTCGGTGCCATTGCGCTGCTGCTCCTCAGTGAAGGCGGCCCCGAAGCTGCCGCGGTCGCGTTCTCGCCGGAACAGCTGCCCGGGCTGACGATTCCGGGGTGGGCCGCTGACCTTGACTTCGAGCGCGCTCGAAGTCTTAGGTTGTTCGAGGTTATTCGAACCTCTGACGGGGAAACCGAACGGGCGACGGACCTCTACCGCGAAAGGCACGCAAATGAAGAAGCGCAATCTCGGAGACCTGGAAGTCTCGGCCCTCGGCCTGGGCTGCATGGGCATGTCCGCCTTCTACGGCTCAGCCGACGAGGACGAGGCGATCGCCACCATTCAGCGCGCCGGCGAGCTCGGCATCAACTTTCTCGACACGGCACAGCTCTACGGCCCGCTGGCCAACGAGGAGCTGGTCGGGCGCGCGATCAAGGGAAGGCGGGACCAGTACGTGCTCGCCACGAAATTCAACCTGCGGATGGACGACGCGACCCCGGGTGACATGTCCACCGTCGGCCCACAGGACGGGTCGGCCGAGCACGTGAGGAGCTCGATCGAGGGCTCGCTGCAGCGCCTCGGGGTTGACCACGTCGACCTCTATTACCAGCACCGCGTCGACCCGAAGGTCGAGATCGAGGAGACGGTCGGCGCGATGGCGGAGCTGGTCGAGGAGGGGAAGATCCGCCACATCGGGCTGAGCGAGGCGGCCCCGGAGACGATCCGCCGCGCCCACGCCGTTCACCCGATCACCGCGCTCCAGACCGAGTACTCGCTCTGGACGCGTGACGTCGAGGCGGAGATCCTGTCGACCTGCCGCGAGCTCGGCATCGGCTTCGTGCCCTACTCGCCGCTCGGGCGAGGGTTCCTCTCCGGCCGGTTCAGCTCGCCAGAGGAGCTCGACGACGGGGACTTCCGCCGCAACAACCCGCGCTTCCAGGGAGAGAACCTGGAGGCGAACCTGCGGCTGGTGGAGAAGGTCAGGCAGATCGCGGAGGAGAAGAGCGTCACTCCCTCTCAGCTGGCGCTCGCCTGGGTCCTCTCCCGCGGCGACGACCTCGTCCCGATCCCCGGCACCAAGAGGCGCCAGTACCTCGAGGAGAACGTCGCGGCCGTCGACATCGAGCTCAGCGACGACGACCTGGCGCGGATCGAGGAGGAGCTGCCCGAGGTCGCCGGCGATCGCTACGCGCCGGAGGGCATGGCGGCGATCAACCGCTAGGGCTACCGAGTCGGATAGGCGGTCCGCCGTCTCCTCCGCCGTGGCCGCGAAGGGGTCAGGTGCCAGGCGAGCTTGCGTCCCTCAGGCGTGGTCAGGGACGGCATCTGCGAACCAGCGGGTGAGCCGCCCCTCGCTCATCGCCACGGAGGGCGCGACCCTGCGACGCTCCGACGCTGCCCGCGTCCTTCTCCTCCATCGTCGCCGCGAGCCTACCCGGGCTCGGGCGCGCCGCGTGTGAGGACCGTCACCCCACGCCGAGAGCGGCCCGGGCCTCGGCCCGGTCGCGATAGACCTCGTAGCGGACTACGAGCCCGTCGCGGAAGGTCCAGAGGTGAGCGCCGCTCCCCCCGATCTGGGCGCCGCTCTCCTTGCCCTTGCCGGCCCAGTGGATCAGCACCAGGATGCGGTCCCCGGCCAGGATGAACTCCTCCGCCTCGATGGTCAGCGGGCGCTCCCACGCGCTCAGCCAGTTGCGCATCACGTCGACGAATCCGTCGTAGCTGTCCGCCCGGATCGGCTCGCCCATGCCGAAGGTCTCCATCGTCATCTCGGGGTCGAAGACGTCGCCGCGCGAGTAGTCGCCGCGGCTCCAGTCGTCGTAGAGAGCTTCGAGCTTCTGCCGCGGCTCAGGCACGCTCCACGGAGCCCCCGCGCCCGACCAGCACGGCGCTGACCATCCCCGATGGAAAGAGGCCGTGATCGACGACGCCGGGCAGCACCGCAAGGTGGGCGGCGAGCCCGCCCGGCTCGTGGACCCTGCCGTGGAAGTCGGCGATCATGCCGTTGTCGGGGCTCGGCGGCGTGTCGGGGCGAAGCGCCACCTCGCCGAGCTCGTCTGAGATCCGGGCCAGGGTGGAGGAGAGGCCGAACTTCGAGAGCTCGAGCGGGATGGGGGAGCCGATCCGCTCGACGGGCTTGGAGGAGTCCGCGATCACGACGAAGCGCTCGGCCGAGGCCGCGACGATCTTCTCCCTCGTATGGGCGCCGCCGCCCCCCTTGACCAGCCAGCGGTCCGGGCCGATCTGGTCGGCGCCGTCGATCGCGATGTCGAGCCGGTCGAGCTGCTCGAAGGGCTCCACCGGAATGCCGAGCTCCCGGGCCCGCTGCTCGGTCGCGATCGAGGTGGCGACGCAGCGCAGGCCGCTGACGCCGCGCGCGGCGATCGCCGGCAGCAGGTGAGCCACCGTCGAGCCCGTTCCGAGGCCGACCCGCATGCCGTCGGAGACCAGCTCCGCGGCCGCCTCGGCGGCAGCCTTCTTCTCCGCTTCGAGGTTTGAGTCGGCCACGTCCGGGAGCACACTAGTCGTAGGATCGGAATGAGAATGGCCACCGAGACACCTGCCGGGGCCCCGCCCACGCCGCTCCCCAATGCCGGCGACATCGATCAGCTCTGCATCGACACGATCCGGAC
>DATGDO010000304.1:0-5799 GCA_035310805.1 Solirubrobacterales bacterium | reverse complement strand
AGGGCGCGCGACGGAACTCGGCGGCGACGGGCTCGGTGAAGAGCACGCGCTCGACGAGATCGCGGAGCGGCGCGTCGTGGACCTCGCGCGTCAGGTGCTCCAGAAACCCCTCGAGCTCCTCCGCATCCCTGTACGCGGTCGGCAGGAACTCCGCGGGCTCGAGCTGGCCCTCCTCGACCGGCTGGATGTCGTCGACCTCGGCGACCAGCTCCCCGCGGAAGCGCTCCACCCTGCCCGAGGCGCGGATCGCGTCCCCGCGCTCGAACCGGGCCGCGAGCCGATCGACCTCGCGAAAGGCCCGTGCCGGCATCGAGCCCGTGCGGTCCCGCAGCTCCAGGGAGAGGTAGATGGAGCCGTTGCGGGCGGAGAGCCGGTCCTTCCGCACGCACGCGTAGACACCGCGAAAGCGCTGCCCCGGCCGCAGCTCGGTGATCTGTGGGGAGCCGATGGTTGCTTCCACCCCCAGAGTCTCCAAAGTGGGCCGGACACGTAGGCGTGCCCAACTCGCTAGTCTCGATCCATGGACGCGCTCGCCTGGGAGGCCGAGCCTCCGCAGCTTCGATCGCCGATCCTGGTCTGCGCTTTCGCAGGATGGAACGACGCGGCGGGATCGGCGACCACCGCCCTCACCACCGCGGCGGAGTCGCTCGATGCGGAGGTGATCGCGCAGATCGATCCCGAGGAGTTCTTCGATTTCCAGGCCAATCGGCCCACGATCCGGCTGACCGAGGGCCAGGCTCGGGAGATCGAGTGGCCGGGCAACGTCCTGCTGGCCGCCACTCCGGCCGGCGCCGAGCGCGACCTCGTGCTGCTCGCAGGGACCGAGCCCAACCTGCGTTGGCGGACCTTCGCGGACGGCATCGCCGATGCGGCCGAGATGCTCGGCGTCGAGATGGTGGTCACCCTGGGCGCCCTGATCGCCGACGTCGCGCACACGCTGCCCGTGCCGATCACCGGCTTGGCCTCGGACGAGGAGCTCGTCGAGAGGCTGGATCTCGCGCGCTCGAACTACGAGGGCCCGACCGGGGTCGTGGGCGTCCTTCATGACGCCTGCCGCCAGCGCGGGATCCCGTCGGCGAGCCTCTGGGCCGCCGTGCCGCACTACGTCGCGGCGGTCCCCAACCCCAAGGCCGCCTTGGCCCTGCTGCGGCGGCTCGAGGGACTGGTGGGGGTCGCGGTCGAGGCGTCCGGCCTCGAGGAGGAATCCGACTCCTACGAGAAGCAGGTGAGCCGAGCGGTCGCCGCCAATCCCGAGATCGAGGAGCTCGTGCAGCGTCTCGAGGATGAGCAGGCCGACCGACTCGACGTCGAGGAGGACGTCCCCTCCGGGGAGGCGCTCGCCCGCGACTTCGAGCGCTACCTGCGCCAGCAGGGCAGCGGCCCCGAAGGCTGACGCCGGGCCGCGCTAGCCGACCGGGCGCCCGATCAAGCGGCGCAGCTCGGGCCGCAGCTGTTTCGCAGCCGCCGCCGGGTCCTCCTCGCGCGCCAGTACTCGCTCCCCCAGCCCGTCGAGGGCCGCCACCACCAGGCTGGCGTCGGCCCGGGGATCGCTGCTGCCCAGGGCCTCCAGCGCCCCGGCCACCGACCGCTGCTCGGCGTGGCACCAGCTCTGTGCGGCCTCGCGCAGCTCCGGCCGGCGCCCGACTTCCAGCCAGAGCTCGTACTCGGCGATGCCGAGCTCCTCATACCGCTCGACCTCGTGCGCAGCGACGTGCTCCAGCGCTCGCGACGCCCCTGCGTTGCCTGCTCCGCCATCACCGGGGTCATCTAGTTGGCGCCCAGAGCGAGCCCGCGTAGGTGAGCACCACGAGGATCGACGGAGCAGGCCGGGTGAAGCCGTCGGTGAAGCGCAGGAAGACCGTGCCGACGACCTCACTGGCGATTGCCGCTGCGAGATACAACCAGGCCAACATTGCTCAGGCTTCGGAAGCCGGGCAAATCAGGCGGAAATCGCACCAGGAGCAGATCTCGGGCGAGGGTCTCGGCTCGAAATCCTGGCCGAGGATGCCTTCGCCGACCTCCAGCACCACTCCCTCGACCCGCTCGAGGTCGTCGGGTGAGACGCCGACCGCGACCTTCTCGTCGGCGAGCACGTACCAGTAGCTCCCGGCGGCTCCCTCGAGGCGCCACGCCTCCCTCGCGGCGAGCCGGTATATGGCGAGTTGCACATCGGATTCCAGCTCGCGCGGAGGCTTCGGGTCGCCGGTCTTGTAGTCGATCAGCTCGTAGCCGCCGCTCGGCAGCTGGTCGACGCGATCGACGCGGCCGCGCAGATGGTGCGGGCCGACGCGGAAGTCGAACTTCCGCTCCACCCAGCGCGGCTGGGAGCCGCTCGCCACCTCGCGGGCGTGGTAGCGGCGGAGAGCCTCGATCGCCTTCTCGCGGAACTGCAGCTCGTCGTCCGACTCGCCGAAGCCGGACCTGCGCCAGGCCGAGGCAAACAGGGCCATCAGCCGCTCCAGGCTGCCCGACTCGGCCTCCCCGGCCCTTGATCCGGCGGCCGGGTCCTGGGACGCCGCCTGTGTGTGGAAGCGTTCCAGCACCTGATGGATGACGATCCCGAAGCGCTGGTTGATCGTCGTCTCCTGGGGGATCCCGAAGACCCGCGCGAACTTGTACTTGAGGGGACAGGTCCGGTAGAGCTCGATGTCGGTCGCCGAGAGGGCGAGCCCCTCTCCTCGCCGCGGCAGGAAAGCCTCGAGGGAGGGCTCGTCGCGTTGCGCGATCAGCTCGCGGCGCCGCTTGGCCGCGCCCTCCTCGTCCAGCAGGTACGCGTCGAGGCCCGAATCGCGCAGGGCACTGCGCTGTTCGGGCGAGATCGCGTGCTCGAGCAGGTCGTTGATCGCCGCCAGGGCGTCTGCCACCGGCTCCTCGCCGGATCCCTGGATCAGCCCGGCGAGCTTGACCAGCTCCAGGAAGCGAGCGACCGCCCGGGTCACATCCATGTAGGTGTCGAGCCGTGGCTCCCGGAGCTTCCCGCCGGCGCGCCAGGCCTCCTCCAGCACCTCGTCCTGGATCATCCGGTAGGTCGCCTGCAGTCCCTCGGCCGGCCCGAAGAGCTCCTCGCCCTGCTCCTGCTCGCCGGAGTCGAGCACCGCCCGGGCGTCCTCGTAGAAGGGGGAGGGGCGGGCGTTGCCGGCCTCGGTGGAGGCCGGCCTCGACAGGACCAGCTCATCCCTGGCCCGGGTCATCGCCACGTAGAGCAGCCGCCGCATCTCGTCCTCGTGGGACGGGCCTCCGCCGCCGACCTCAGGAGGGACCTTGGGCGGCCCGGCCGGCACGGAGCCCGGCACGGCTCCCGCGTGCAGCCCGACGACGTAGACGCGCGAGAACTCGAGCCCCTTGGTCCGCTCCGGGGGCATCACCCGAACCGCGTCAACGACCGGCCCGCTGGGCTCCTCGACCGGCGCGACGCCCGCCTCTGAGACCGCCACCAGGTAGCGGACGAAGTCGCGATTGGAGCCCGTCGGCTCGCGGCGGGTCCAGGCGGCCGCAAGCTCGCCCAGCCGGGAGAGGTTGCGGAGCCGCTCGGCGGCCTCGGGATGGGCGGCGAAGAGCCGGTGACGGCGGAATCCGATCCGCTCGATCAGACGGCGCACGAAGACGTCCGCTCGCATCTCTCCCATCGCCCTGGCGGCGGCGCGATGGAGTTGGAGGAACTCGCGGATCCGGTCCCGAGCCTCCGGCGGGATCTGCGGACTCTCGAGCGAGGCCTCGAGGGCCGAGACCATGTCGAGCTTGCGGCGCCGGGCGATCGTCGTGCAGCGGGCCAGGTCGACCGAGCGCAGCTCGACGGGCGGGCGGCTGAGTGCGCGGACCGCCGCCGCCGCGTCGGTCGGATCGGCCAGCAGCCGCAGCCAGGCGATCACGTCGCGGACCTCCGGGCGCTGGAAGAACGCGCCCGGCCCGGTGAGCCGGTACGGGACGCGCCGCTCCTCGAGCGCGGCGGCGACGGCCCGCGCCCGTCCACCGCCCCGCGGGACCGCGACGCAGACCTCCTCCATCTTCACCTCGCCGGCGGCAAGCGCCGTCTCGATGTCCCGGGCCACGGCCTGGGCCTCGGCGCGCTCATTGATCCCGCACCAGAACCGCACCCGCGTCGTGCCTCCCGCGGACCGGCGGGGGACGTCCGCGCCGTGCTCCGCCGGGGCGACCACGGCGTGCGCCGCATCGAGCAGGTCGCCCCCGTATCGCCAGCTCGGCTCGAGCGCAACCTCTTTCGGCGAGAGCGCCTGGCGGATCCAGGCGGACGTGGTCCCGCAGGGCGCGCGAGCCTGCTCGTCATCGCAGGAGAGGACGGCGGACTCGGCGCCGCTCGCCAGCGCCTCGATCAGCGCGCGCTCCGCCGGGCAGGCGTCCTCGGTCTCGTCGACGAGCAGGTGAGGGAACCGCACGGAGACGGCCTCGGCCAGAGCGGGCCGCTCGCCGAGGAGAGTGGTCAGCTCGATCACGGCATCGATGTCATCCAATGCCCCCGCCGCGTGGAGGATCGAGTCGTGCAGGTCGTAGATCTCGGCGAACTCCCGCTCCCGGGCCGCCGAATCTCGCTCCGGGCGGCTCGGTCCCGCCTGCTCCTCGGACCAGCGGCGGAATCGCTCCGAGGTGACGCCGGCGGACTTCAGGGCATCGATCCGGTCGACGATCCGGGCCAGCAGGCCAGCCGGGTTCCCGCGGATCTCGTGCCGGCGCAGCGGCAGCTCGTCGATCCGGTCGAGAAGCATCGCGAGCCGCTCCGCAGGGCGCAGCGATTCGAAGAAGGGGTCGAGCTCGGCCTCCGTCGCGTGCTCGCGGAGCAGCCTGGCCGCGGCGACCGGATGCGTGTGGACGACGAGCTCCTCGTACGCGGTCCCGATCGTCTCCTCGGCGCGCGCCCGGATACGGCCGGCCGACGCGGTGGAGCTGGTCAGGACAAGGGCGCGCTGGCCCTCCCCCACCAGCCGCGCGAGCCGGCGCGCCAGCGCCTCCGTTCGGCCGCTGCCCGCCGCGCCGAGCACCAGCAGCGCCCCCTGACCGTGGGCGACCACGCCCCGCTGTTGCCCGCTCAGCCCCGGGACCTCTCGATCGCGCTCCTCGGACATCGAGTCCAGGCTAGTGCACCCCTCCGCCGCCTCCGGGCCAATCCCGCTGGTCGCGCCAAAACCGACCGCTAACCTGGCCGCGTGGTCCCCCATGACTGAGGCGGGAGGCCGCGGCGACGCCGTGCAGGCGTCGCGCGCTGCCGGTCCGAGAGACGAGGAGTGGATCGACGCCTGCCGCAGGGCGGTCGAGAAGCAGCGGCGCATCTTCCGGGAGCACCGCGGGATCGAGGCTCGCACGCAGTACCAGGGGGTCGGCGAGGGCGGCGACAACACCCTGGTCATCGACCGCCTCTGCGAGGACGCGATCTTCGAGGAGCTCGAGACGCTTCACGAGGCCGGGCACGAGTTCACGGCCGTATCCGAGGAGCGCGGCTCGGTCAGCTTCGGGGACCCCGAATCCCCGCTGCGGGTGGTGATCGATCCGATCGACGGCTCGCTCAACGCCCGCCGCACCATCCCCCTCCACAGCGTCAGCATCGCGGTGGCGGAGGGCGACTCGATGGCCGATGTGACGCTCGGCTACGTCTACGAGTTCGGGGCCGGCGAGGAGTTTGTCGCCACGATCGACGGGGATTCGTTGCTCGATGGCCGGCCCCTGCAGGTGTCGAAGGGAGAGGGGCTCGAGGTGATCGCCCTGGAGGCGACCAAGCCCGAGCGCGTCCTGAAGGCAGCCGAGACGTTGCAGGGTCTCGCCTACCGGATCCGCGTCCCGGGGTCGATC
>DATGDO010000303.1:0-7008 GCA_035310805.1 Solirubrobacterales bacterium | reverse complement strand
GACTTAAGATCGAAGTTCGGAATCGAAAGAAGGGAGCTTCAACTTGGCGGCCTCGAACATCAACACGGTCGTGATCACCGGGAACCTGACCAAGGATCCCGAGCTGCGCTCGACCCCCAACGGGACTTCCGTCTGCAAGCTGCGTGTGGCCGTCAACAGCCGTCGGAAGGACGGGGCCAGCGGCGAGTGGATCGACAAGCCCAACTACTTCGACGTCACCGTCTGGGGCGCGCAGGGCGAGAACTGCGCCAACTACCTCTCCAAAGGCCGGCCGATCGCCGTCGAAGGACGGCTCGACTGGCGCGAGTGGGAGGCGCAGGACGGCTCCAAGCGCCAGGCGGTGGAGATCATCGCGAACAGCGTCCAGTTCCTCGGTTCGCGCTCGGACAACGCGGGCGGGGGTGGCAACGGCTTCCAGGCGAGCTCGGACGTCCCGGCCGACACCTCGGACTTCGAGGGCGCAACGGCCGGCTCGGGCGGCTCGGACGACGACATCCCGTTCTGAGCCTCGGGGCCCGAGCGGCCCTCGGTCGCTATCGTTCCCAACCCGATAGGGGTGGCGTTCGGCCGCCCCTCGCACTGAACACGGCTTACGCCGTGCCGGTGCTATCAGAGGGTGCTCCGAGGCGTATCCGAGGAGCAACCCGATTACCGATGGCACGACAGCAACGACAGGCTCAGGCAACCGGCGGCCGCAGGCGCCGCGGACCCACCGATCGCGGTCGCCCGCGGAAGTACACGCGGATCAACGTCGAGCAGATCGACTACAAGGACCTGACCCTGCTGCGCCGCTTCATCTCCGACCGCGGCAAGACCCGGTCCCGCCGCGTCACCGGCCTCTCCCGGAAGCACCAGCAGCAGCTCGCCCTGGCCGTAAAGCGCGCCCGCGAGCTCGCCCTGCTGCCCTACGTCGGCGAGCGCTGAGCCGGTGGCGCAGGCGGTTCTGCTCAAGGACGTGGAGGGCCTCGGCGAGGCCGGCACCGCGATCGACGTCTCCCCCGGATACCTGCGCAACTACCTCGTGCCCCGCAAGCTGGCACAGCCCGCGACCAAGGGCGCCCTCGAGGAGGCGCAGCGCAAGCGCGAGCGCGTCGCGGAGGCCGAGCGCCAGGCCGCCGAGCGCGCGGGCGAAACCTCGGCGCTGCTCTCCAAGACCGTGCTGACGATCAACCACCGCGCCGGGGAGGACGGCAAGCTGTTCGGGTCCGTCACCTCTGCGGAGATCGCCGAGGCGATCCAGGCCGCGCGCGGCATCAAGGTCGACCGCAAGAAGATCCGGCTCGAGGAGCCAATCCGTGAGACCGGCACCTTCATGGTCGAGATCGAGGTCGGCGGCGGCGTCACCGCATCGGTCAAGACGATCGTCGTCGAGATGCGAGAGGGTCGCGAGGGCTAAGGCCCGAGGGGCCACTCGTCCAGCTCTCGGACGCAAAGACCGCGCTTCCGCCCTCAGGCACGAAACGTGCCTGGAACAAGCAGGCCGCAAATAGCCGGAACATCCGTCGCGCAGGCACGTCCGCTGTGATTCTCTAGCCGCGCTCGTCCGGATCGGCTCCATGCCGGGGCGAAGTGAATCCGCCGGGTCCTTTACCAGACTTGGGAAGAGAATCGGCCGGTGGCCGAGTCGATTGCCTGCGCGAGAGAAACAGTTGGCGACCAACGGAAAGACGACCATCGTCCCGCCCCAGAACCTGGAGGCAGAGGAGTCCGTGCTCGGGGCGATGATGGTCTCGGAGTCGACGATCGAGCCGGTGCTGCTCGACGTCCGCCTGCATGCGGACGACTTCTACCGGGATCGCCACCGCACGATCTACGAGGCGATCATCCGCCTCAACGAGGATGCGAACCCGGTCGACGTCCTGACCGTCTCCGAGGCGCTCGCGCAGCACGGCCGGCTCGACGAGGTAGGTGGCCGCGACGTCGTCGCCAGCCTGGCGGCCAAGGTCCCGGCCCCAGGCAGCGCCCGGCACTACGCACAGATCGTCAAGCAGAACGCGCTGATGCGGCGGCTCGACCAGACGGCGAAGCGGATCCAGCAGTCGGTCGCCGAGCGCGACGGAGAGCCCTCGGAGCTGGTGGAGCAGGCGGAGCGCCTCCTCTTCCAGGTCGCCCACGAGGAGCGCGCAGTCGACTTCCGCGAGATCGGCGAGATCCTCCACGACGAGATCGACAAGCTCGAGGCGCTCGCCAGCGGCAGCTCGGAGATCACCGGGACACCCTCCGGGTTCCGCGACCTCGACGACAAGACCGGCGGCTTCCAGCCCGGCAACCTGATCGTGATCGCGGCGCGGCCGGCGATGGGCAAGTCGACCCTGGTCTGCGACTTCGCGCAGAACGTCGCGATGAAGCACCGGACGCCGGTCGCCCTCTTCTCCCTCGAGATGTCGGAGATGGAGCTCGCCCACCGCTTCATCGGCTCGCAGTCGAGGATCTCGAGCGACCGCTTGCGCAAGGGCAAGGTCGCGAGCAAGGACTGGCCGAAGGTCGTCAAGGCCTGCAACCAGCTCGAGTCCGCCCCGCTCTGGATCGACGACTCCTCCGACCTCGGGCTGCTCGAGCTGCGCGCAAAGGCGAGGCGGCTGCACGCGCAGGAGAGGGGCCGCGGCCACGAGGGCCTTGGGCTGGTGATCGTCGACTACATGCAGCTGATGCGAAGCGACGACGCGCGCGCCAACCGCGTCGAGCAGGTCGCCCAGTTCAGCCGGGGGCTGAAGATCCTCGCTCGCGAGCTGAGCGTCCCGGTGATCGGCATCTCCCAGCTCTCCCGCGCGCCCGAGCAGCGGCCGGACAAGCGGCCGATCCTCTCGGACCTCCGCGAGTCGGGGGCGATCGAGCAGGACGCCGACGTGGTCGGCTTCCTCTACCGCGACGACTACTACAACGCGGAATCCGAGGATCCGGGCGGAGCGGAGTTGATTCTCGCCAAGCACAGGAACGGGCCGGTCGGCACCGTCCGGCTCGTCTTCCTCGAGCACTATCCGAAGTTCGCCGACCGCGCCCGCGAGGAGCGACCGGTCGAGCAGCCGGCCGGTGAGGGGCCACCCATTCGGGACCTCTCCGGTCCCGACGACTTCGCCGACGCCGAGGGGGCCTGAGCTGGCCGCCGCCCCACGATCCGGCGAGCGCCAGCCCTGCCGGCTCGGCATCTGCGACGGCTCGGGTTGGATTCTCGGCCCCGAGGACGTCGCCCGGCCCTGCGAGTGCCGCCCGCGCATGGTCGCCCGCGCCCGGCTGCGCGGCATCGACTCGGTGATCCCGGCGAAGTACCGCGGCGTCTCCTTCGACCGCCCACCCGTCACCCAGATAAACGAGATAGTCGTCCGGCGGGTGCGGGACTACTGCAGCTCGGTCGAGGCGAACATCGCCTCCGGCCGCGGCCTCTGGCTCTACGGCAGCTCCGGGACCGGCAAGACCACCCTCGCGATGCTGGTCTCGCGCACCGCGCTCGAGGCGGGCCGCTCCGTGGCGATCTACTCGCTCCCCAAGCTGCTGGCGCGTATCCGCCGCACTTTCGACGCGGAGGCCGGCGAGCAGTCCTACTCCGACCTGTTCGAACGCCTGGCCACGGTCGATCTCCTCCACATCGACGACCTCGGCGCCGAGCACCGCACCGAGTGGGTGCTGGAGCAGCTCTACGCCCTCGTCAACGAACGCTACGAGGCGCAGCGCTCCTTGGTAGTGACGACCAACCTCGAGGAGCACGAGCTCGAGGATCAGATCGGTGCGCGCGTCATCTCACGCCTGGTGGAGATGTGCGGCGATCCCCTGCCGCTCTTCGACGAGGACCGCCGGATGCGCGTCTCGGCCAACGTCCCGACCCCCGTGGGCGAGGGCGGCGCATCCACCCTTGGTCACCCGGACCCTTAGGAGCGACGGCGCGGACCGCCAGGGCCGCCTTTGGACCCTCATAATCTGGCGCCGTGCCTGGAATCGTCATAGTCGGCGCCCAGTGGGGCGACGAGGGAAAGGGAAAGGTCACGGACCTGCTCGCGGAGCAGGCCGACCTCGTGATCCGCTTTCAGGGCGGTAACAACGCCGGCCATACGATCATCCGTGACGGCGAGACCTTCAAGTTTCACCTGATCCCCTCCGGCATCCTCTATCCCGGCAAGACCTGCGCGATCGGCAACGGCGTGGTGATCGACCCGGCGGTCCTGACCGGCGAGATCGAGGAGCTGCGGCACCGGGACATCGACGTCGGAGGCCTGCGCATCTCGGCGAACGCGCACCTGATCATGCCCTACCACGTGAAGCTCGACACGGCCGGCGAGCTCAGGCTCGGCAAGCTCGAGATCGGCACCACGCGGCGCGGGATCGGCCCCTGCTACTCCGACAAGGCGGCGCGCCTCGGGATCCGCGTGCAGGACCTGCTCGATGCGAAGATCCTGCGCAAGAAGATCATGGCCGCGATGGAGCCCAAGCAGCAGATGCTGCGGCCCTTCGCCAAGGACCCCGAGCTCGACCTTCACACGATGGTCGACTCCTACCTGACCTACGGCCATCGCCTCGAGCCGCACATCGCGGACACGGCGAAGCTCTGCTGGGACGCGCTGAACGGCGACCACACCGTGCTCTTCGAGGGGGCACAGGGCACGATGCTCGACCTCGACCATGGCACCTATCCCTTCGTCACCTCCTCGAACCCCGTGGCGGGCGCCGCCTGCATCGGCGCCGGCGTCGGGCCCCGCGACATCGACGAGGTCTGGGGGATCGCCAAGGCCTACGCAACCCGGGTCGGAGCGGGCCCCTTCCCCAGCGAGCTCGAGAACGACCTCGGCGAGACGCTGCGTGAGCGCGGCGGCGAGATGGGGACGACCACCGGCAGGCCGCGGCGCTGCGGCTGGCTCGATCTGGTGGCGCTCCGCTACGCCGTCAGGCTGAACAGCATGAGCGCGCTGGCCGTCACCAAGCTCGACGTCCTCTCGGGGATCGACCCCTTGCGGGTCTGCGTCCGCTACCGGCACCCGGAGGGCGCGGTCTTCGACGAGTTCCCCTACCACCAGTCGATCATCCACACCGCCGAGCCCGAGTACGAGGAGCTGCCCGGGTTCGAGGCGGATATCGGCGAGTGCCGCCGCGAGCAGGACCTGCCCCCTGAGGCGCGCGACTACCTGGCGGCGATCTCCGACCACCTCGGCGTCCCGATCCGGCTGGTCGGGGTCGGCCCGGGCCGCGATCAGGTGATCTGGATGGGCCGCGAGGCGGAGCCGCGGCTCCGGGCCGCCGCCTAGCCTCGATTCCCCACCAACCGGTTCCGCGGTACCGGATCACCGCAAAGAAATGTCCTCCTGAGCAGGGACGATGCGGGTGCCAAAGCCTGCAACCCCCACCCAGGAGGACTCACCTTGAAGGTGAACAATCGCAGCCCGCTCGGATCGCTTCGAATCACCGCCGACGGGGACGGACTGATCTCTCGCTCCGGGACCGCTCTGATCGGCGATCTCGCCGCCCGGCTCTGCTTCAGCGCCGAGCTCTCGAAGGGCCTCGCGCACCTGCACTCGCGCACCCCGACCCATGACCCCGCCCAGGTGCTCCTCGACCTCGCCACCGCTCTGATCGACGGCGGCGAGTGCGTCTCCGACCTCGGTGCCCTCGCCGAGCAACCCGATCTCTTCGGAGAGGTCGCCTCTCACTCGACCGCCACGCGGGTGCTGGAGGCGATCGGGGAGGCTGAGCGCGAGGCCCTCTTCGAGGCACGCCGTGCCGCTCGGGAGCGGGCCTGGGCCGCCGGCTCAAGGCCGGGCAGGATCACCCTCGACTTCGACGCCCAGCTGCTCGAGTGCCACACCGAGAAGGAGGGCGCCGCCCCGCATCGCAAGGGCGGCTTCGGCTACCACCCCCTGCACTGCTTCTTGGATGAGACGGGCGAGCACCTGGCGGCGATGCTTCGCCCCGGGAACGCCGGCGCCAACGACGCCTCAGACCACGTCGAGGTCCTCGACCGGGCGCTCGCGCAGCTGCCCGAGGCGCCGGATGACTTCACGATCCTCGCTCGCGCCGACACCGCCGGACAGAGCCACGGCTTCGCCGCGGCCCTCAGGCAGCGGGGGATCCGCTTCTCGCTCGGCTACGCGGTCACCGAGCGGGTCGGTGCCGCCGCCCTGTCTTTGCCCGAGCGACGCTGGAAGCCAGCACTCGACGCCGACGGCAAGCCGCGCGAGGGCGCCTGGGTGGCGGAGCTCACCGACCGGGTCGAGCTCTCCGCCTGGCCCGAGGGCACCCGGCTGATCTGCCGGCGGGAGCGGCCGCACCCCGGCGCCCAGCTTCGCTTCACCGACCCCGAGGGCCATCGTTACCAGTGCTTCATCACCGACCAGCGCGGCCGCAGCCTGGCGGAGCTCGAGCTTCGCCACCGCCTCCACGCCCGGGTCGAGGACCGCGTCCAGGAGTCCCAGGAGCTGGGGCTCGGGCGGCTGCCCTTCCAGGACTGGGATCGAAACCAGGTCTGGCTTTGCCTCGCGGAGCTGGCCGGCGATCTGCTCGCCTGGCTGCGCTCGCTGGTCTTGGAGGGCGAGCTTTCCCTCGCCAAGCCCAGACGCCTTCGCCACCGCCTCCTGCACGTCGCCGGGCGCATCACCAGATCAGGCAGACGGCGCATCCTGCACCTGCCGCGCGCCTGGCCCTGGGCCGCGGAGCTGCTACTGGCCTTCCAGCGGCTGCGGGCCTTACCGGCGCCGGCCTGAGCCGGGCATCCCCGCCGAGGACAAGCCCGTCGAGCCGCTGACGATCACCCTGCCCGAATGGTGCTGGTCGTCCCGTCCGCGGCTCCGCCGAGCCGCGAAGGGCGAGCGACCTAGGCGGCAATTGCCTTCGCCCGGCTTCAACTCCGCCGGCTCGGTCTCACCCGGCGGGTTCGTGGAGAATCGAGGCTAGAGTGCAGTGCATGCCGAACCCCGCGCTTGTCGCCGTTGACGAGGATGCGGGGGCCCTGCAGGACGTCGAGCGAGAGTTGGGCGACCGCTACGCGCGTCATTACCGCGTCATGTGCATGCGATCGTCGCATGAGGC
>DATGDO010000302.1:0-5529 GCA_035310805.1 Solirubrobacterales bacterium | reverse complement strand
AGCGCGACCCTGACCAACTGGCCCTCACCGGTCCGCGTCCGGTGCCGTTCGGCAGCCAGCATCCCACCCGCGGCGAGAGTGCCCGTGATCGCATCCCAGGCCGGCAACAGGTGGTTGAATGGAACCGAGAGGTGCCGCGGGCCGGTGGCCCACGGAAACCCGGTGGCGGGGTTGACGGTGTAGTCCACCGCGGACGTGCCGTCGTAGTTGCCGTTGATGCTGACCATGATCAGATCCTCGCGGCCCTCCCGCAGGGTCTCGTAGTCGAGCCACCCCCGCGCCGGGAAGTTGGTCAGGAAGAGACCGGCCTCGTCACCGGGAGCGGTGATCAGGGCGGTCGCGAGCTCCTGGCCCGCGGGCGAGCGAAGGTCCACCTGGATCGAGCGCTTGCCCTTGTTCATGCCCGTCCAGAAGAGGCTCTTGCCTTCCTCGGTCACCGGCCAGCGGTTTCGATCGAGGCCCCCGCCGATCGGGTCAAAGCGGATCACGTCGGCGCCGAGCTGCGCCAGCGTCATGCCGCCCAGGGGCGCCGCGACAAAGGCGGAGCCCTCCACAACTCGCATGCCCTTCAGAATTCCCATCGTCGCGAACCCCTTCCTACTCCCTAGGCCATCAATCCCACGAAGCTCCAGTTGAGAACCTCGGCGACCTCGCCGCTCCCGGAGCGGTCGGCCTGCACCCGAGCCCGCAGATCGACAAGGCCTCCGCCCCGCTCGAGTGGCTGCGCCCCCTCGACGCTGAGCTCGGTCGCCAGGACGTCGCCCTCGAAGACCGGAGCGAGGTGGTCGCAGCCATGCCAGGCGACGATCGTGACCAGATTGGGAATCGCTCGCGTGGCCTGCGCTGCCGCCACGGCGATCGTGTAGCCGCCGTAGACGAGCCGGCGCCCATGCGCGCTCGCCCCGGGGTCGGTGTGCGCCTTGGCGAGGTTAAGGGTGAGTCGGGCCAACTCCGGCGCCGAGCTGACGGTATCGCGGCCGCCGACCTCGAACAGCGTTCCGAGCTCGAGGTCGGCGAAATGCTTCCCGGGGACACGGTCTCGGAAGCGGTCGAGCCTCCACTTGCCGGGGATGGCGCCAGCGACGCGCTCCGAGTCGAGCTCGTCGGGAAGCTCCTCGAAACGGTCGGCGTGACCGGTCTCGGCCGCCGGGTCTCGCAAAGGGATCATCGGGCAGCGCCAGAAGTCAAGCACAACCTCGCCGCGCTGGTTCTCCGTGCGAATTCGCAGGGCGACCAGTCCGCTCGCGGTGCCGTCCTCCCGAGCCCGGTTCTGCTTCAACCCGACGACTTCGGTTCGAGTTCTCAGCGTGTCGCCGACGTGAGCTGGATGCAGCAGCACCAAGCCGCGGTAGAAGAGGTTGCCGAGGACACGCTGGGTCGGCCCGGTCGACTGACCGATGGCGACGTCACAGACCAGGTTGGGATGCGCCAGGACCTGGTCCCGTCCCGTGACCGCGGCGCTCAGCTCGGCATCCAGCGGCAGCCTCAACCTGTCTCCGAGCAGCGCTTGATGGAGGGCGGCATGGCCGGGGGTGAGCGTGAGCGCGGGTGCTTCGTCGAAGACGTCGCCAACCTCGAAGTCCTCGAAATGGGGACCGTCGGTGACGATCCGCTGGGTCGCTTTCAAATTCCTCCTCCTCGACGTGACCACGCCGGCCATCCGGCCCGAGGCTTGTGGCACGAGGCACGAGGCTAGCTGATTCCGAGACTATGCTCGCGAGGCCTTGAGATCCCGCCGCTCCTGCCTCTCCGTCCCTGCCTCCTCGGCGAAGATGCTCGCCAAGGCGCGGTCGCTGCCCGCCGACGAGATCGTGGTCGATCTTGAGGACTCAGTCACGCCCGACGTGAAGGAGGAGGCGCGCTCCGCAGCCTGTGCAGCGATCACCGAGGACTGGGGCGGCCGGGCCGTGGCGGTGCGCGTCAACGGAACGGGCACTGAGTGGTGGGAGCGGGACGTGACCGAGCTGGCCAAGGCCAACCGCGGTGCGCTCGGCAGCCTGGTGATCCCGAAGTGCGAAACCGCCGCCCAGATCGATGCAGTCGAGCGCCTGCTCGAGGGAGCGGAGGACGGCATCGGCTTCGATGGGCCTCGTCTCGGTCTGCAGGCGCTGATCGAGACCGCCGCCGGACTCGTCCGCGTGGGCGAGATAGCCGGCGCGGGTTTTCGCCTTGAGTCGATGATCGTCGGCTACGCCGATCTGGGGGCCTCACTCGGCCGCCCGCCGGAGGGGCTGTATCCGGGTGACCGCTGGCATTGGGTGCGTGAAACCGTGCTCGTCAACGCCCGCGCAGCCGGCCTGGCCGCGATCGACGGGCCCCACCTGGACGTCTCAGACGGGGAGGGACTACGCTCCTCCGCTCTGAGCGCTCGCGCCCTGGGCTACGACGGAAAGTGGGCGATTCACCCGAGCCAGCTCGATCCACTCAACGAGATCTTCTCCCCGACCCAGGAGGAGTTCGAGCGCGCACATGCCGTGCTGGAGGCGCTGGAGGCCGCCGGCGAGCGTGGCGCCGTGCAGCTGGATGGCGAGATGGTCGACGAAGCCAGCCGGAAGCAGGCCGACCAACTGATCGCCCGGGGCAAGGCGGCAGGGCTGGGCTCGACCGAGGCCTAGGCGATATCGAAGCCTCGACGCGGGGAGCCACGACTAGAATCCTCGCGGAGGTCCCAGACGAGCCCGGCAACCGCCATCAGGTACGTCTACGAGTTCGACCAGGGCTCGCGCGAGATGCGCGACCTGCTTGGCGGCAAGGGCGCCAACCTCGCAGAGATGACCCGGGTGCTCGGCCCCGACCGCGTCCCCGCCGGGTTCACGATCACCACCGAGGCGTGTGTCGCATACATGGACTCGGGAGGGGAGATGCCGGAGGGGCTCGACGCTCAGGTCGACCGGGCCCTGGCGCGGCTTGAGCGGAGCGCGGGCCGCGCGCTCGGGGATCCCGGCGATCCCCTGCTGGTCTCGGTGCGCTCGGGGGCCAGGACCTCGATGCCAGGCATGCTCGACACGATCCTCAACCTCGGTCTGAATGACCGCTCGGTCGAGGGCCTCGCTGCCCGCACCGGCAACGAGCGCTTCGCCCGCGACTCGCACCGGCGCCTGGTCCAGATGTTCGGAAACGTGGTCAGGGGCATCCCCGGTGAGCGCTTCGAGGACGCAATCGCCGAGGCGAAGCGCGAAGCCGGGGTGGAGCTGGACACCGATCTCCACGCCGAGAGGCTGCGCGCGCTGAAGGATCGCTTTGCGCAGATCTATCGCGAGGAGACCGGCGAGGATTTCCCCGAGGATCCGCGGGCGCAGCTCTCCGACGCGATCCGGGCCGTGTTCGATTCCTGGAAGGGGAGGCGGGCGGTCGAGTACCGGCGGCTGAACCGTATTCCCGACAGTTGGGGGACCGCCGTCAACGTGCAGCAGATGGTGTTCGGCAACAAGGGCGCGGACTCGGGGTCGGGCGTCGCTTTTAGCCGCGACGAGATCACCGGTGTGCCCGAGCCATCCGGCGACTACCTCGCCAACGCCCAGGGGGAGGACGTGGTCTCGGGCGTGCGCAACACCCAGACCCTCGACGAGATGGCCCGGCTGGTCCCGGGCGCCCACGGTGAGCTGCGCGAGGCGCTGCGGACGCTGGAGTCGCATTACCGTGACATGCAGGACGTCGAGTTCACGGTCGAGGAGGGCCGCCTCTACCTGCTGCAGACCCGCAACGCGAAGCGGCCCGCCCAGGCGGCGGTTCGCTTCGCGGTGGACGCCGTCGCCGAGGGGCTGCTCGACAGGGCGGACGCGCTCGGGACGATCGACGCCGGCAAGCTCGACGCTCTCCTGCATCCCACCTTCGACCCCAGGAGGGAGTACGAGGTCCTGGCCCGGGGCGTGGCTGCCTCGCCGGGCGCGGCGCGCGGCGCGATCGTGTTCACCGCCGCCGAGGCCGTTGAGCGGGGCGGCTCGGGCGAGGACGTGATCCTGGTGCGCCCCTTCACCGAGGCCGAGGACGTCGCGGGGTTCGCCGCCGCCCGCGGGATCCTCACCTCCGAGGGTGGCAAGGCCTCGCACGCCGCGCTCGTGGCACGCGGCATGGGGAGGCCGTGCGTGTGTGGCGCATCCGAGCTCAACATCGACATCGACCAGGGCCTGGTCCACGTCAACGGCCATGAGCTGCGCGGCGGCCAGATGATCGCCATCAACGGCTCCACCGGGGCGATCACGCTCGACGACGTGCCGCTGATCACCCCGGAGATCTCGGAAGAGTTCCGCACCGTGCTCGGCTGGGCGGATGAGTTGCGCCGGCTGCAGGTAAGGGCCAACGCGGACACGCCGGAGGACTCGGCGCGGGCCCGGAGCTTCGGCGCAGAGGGGATCGGCCTCTGCCGCACCGAGCACATGTTCTTCGGTGCTGATCGGGACCGGCTGGTGAAGGAGATGTTCGTTGCGGCCGAGGAGTGGCGGCGCGCGCTGATCGCCTCGTCTGACACCGACGAGGAGGCCTCGCGCGAGGCGGCGAGGCTGGCCGAGGAGACAGAGGGCCGCTTCCGGGAGACGCTCGAGCAGCTCCGTGCCCTACAGCGATCGGATTTCGAGGGGATCTTCCGGGCGATGCGGGGATTGCCGGTGACGATCAGGCTGCTCGACCCGCCACTGCACGAGTTCCTCCCCGCGGAGCACTTCGAGGCGGAGCTGGCAGCGATCCAGCGGAGGGGCGCCGACCGCGACGAGATCGAGCGGGTCCAGCACACCGTGGCGCTGGTCCGCGAGCTGCACGAGGCGAACCCGATGCTGGGTACGCGGGGGGTGCGGCTGGCGATCCTCTACCCGCCGCTGTACGAGATGCAAGTCAGGGCGATCATCGAGGCGGCTTCGACGGCTGAGGGCGAGGGGGTTCGCGTGGAGATCATGCTGCCGCTGATCGCCTACGAGACCGAGCTCGAGCAAGTCCGCGAGCAGGTGGTGAAAGCGGCCGAGGAGACCAAGCGGGGGCTCGGTGCCGATGTGACCTACCACGTGGGCACGATGCTCGAGCTGCCGAGGGCCTGCCTGGTGGCAGGATTGATCGCGCGACACGCCGACTTCTTCAGCTTCGGCACCAACGACCTGACCCAGACGGCGATCGGCCTCTCGCGCGACGACGTCGAGGGCCGCTTCCTCGGCCCCTACATCGACCGCGGCATCCTCGACGGCAGCCCGTTCGAGACGCTCGACGAGCCCGGGGTCGGGGAGCTGGTCAGGATGGGCGTGGAGCGCGGCAGGGCGGCCGACCCGGAGCTCACGATGGGCATCTGCGGCGAGCACGGCGGTGACCCGGAGAGCATCCGCTTCTTCCACCGGGCGGGACTGGACTACGTGAGCTGCTCGCCCTACCGGGTACCGATCGCGCGGGTAGCAGCCGCCCAGGCTGCCGTAGCTGAAACATCGAAGGGTGACCCAGCACCACAGGCTTCGAAGAGCGAGTCCGCTCCCGGGAGGTGGAGTGCCCCACGGTGATGGCCCAGGGCGGCCCCACCGATGGCGAGCGCGCCCTTGAGCGTCATCCGATCAC
>DATGDO010000301.1:0-13585 GCA_035310805.1 Solirubrobacterales bacterium | reverse complement strand
CCGTTTCCGGGCGCCCCGCCGCGTCGGCGGCTCCGGCGTGGCTGAGGCTCCTCGGCCGTGTCGTCGACCGCGCGAATGCGGCCGCGACGAGACGGCGCGGGTTCCTCCTCACCGAAGATGTCGTCGATCTCGTCCTCGCGGCCGCGTCGGCGCGAGGGAAGGTTGCGGGCCGGCTCGCGTGGCGCCGCGGTCTGGTCCAGGGCGGGCTCGCTGCCGGTGTCGCCCTCGTCGTACTCGCCCTCCTCGATGTAGTCACCTTCGACGAGGCCGAAGTACTCCAGCGCGCGTCTCCATGTATCCCTGATCGCCATTCTCGCCTCAGATTCGGCTTGACGGAGGTTATTCCTCCCACCGATCTTCACCAATTATGAACGCTCCGCGGCGGTTTCTGCTCAGCCGGCGAACCTGACGGAGATCCGGCGCCAGCGGAGTGGGTTCTAGCCGTAGAGGACCGAGCCGACCCGGATGATCGTCGCCCCTTCGTCCACGGCAACCTGCCAGTCCTGGGTGGTTCCCATCGAGCGGCGCTCCAGCCCGCGCGCCGAGGCCAGCTCGGCGAGCCGCGCGAAATAGGGTCGCGAGGACTCCGGGTCCTCCGTGAAGGGAGGCATCGTCATCAGGCCGGAGACCCGCACGGGGCAGCGCTCGATGAATTCGTCCAGGGCGCCGGGATCGATGCCGCCCTTTCCCTCCTCGCCGGAGAGGTTCACCTCCACCAGCACCTCGGTGGCCGGTGAGGCATGGCGGCCGAGCTGCTCGAGGACGGAGTCCGAGGCCACGGAATGAATCAGGCGGACCAGCGGCAGGATTCGCCTGACCTTGCGGCTCTGCAGGTTGCCGATGAAGTCCCAGGTGAAGCGGTCCCCCCAGCGCTCCCGCTTCTCCTCGAGGTCCTGGAGCCGGTTCTCTCCGACCAGCTCTATCCCGGCTTCGGCCAGCGTGCCCATGTCCTCGGTGGAGACGTACTTCGTCGCGGCGAGGATCTCGACCTTGGGGCCGGCCCGCTCGCGGATCCGCTCGAGGTTCGCGCGGACCCGATCGGCGTCCAGTTCCGTGACGGGCTCGACCATCGGCTATTCCATCCAGACCAGGCCGGCCTGCCGCCCGGTGCGCTCCCCGTCACGGCGGTGGGAGTAGAGGAGCTCCGCGCTGCAGCTCGTGCAGAGGTCCGATGATTCGATCGTCGCCACCCCGGCGCGCTCCAGGAGCTGCTCTGCGACCACCCTCAGGTCGAGCCTCCGCCCCCGCGCCACCCCATCCAGCTGATCGAACCTCGACAGGACCTCGTCGCCGACCTCGTAGCAGCAGGGGCCGATCCCGGGGCCCACCGCAGCGGACTCCGCATCGACGGCTGTCGCGGCCTTCGCGACGATCCCAGCGGCGAGCCCGCGCCAGCCACAGTGCGCCATCGCCACTCCCCGCTTCCCGGCCAGGGCCACCGGCAGGCAGTCGGCCACCATCACCAGCGGCGTCAGCTCCGGATTGCGGGTCGAGTGCGCATCGACCTCGTCGGGGCTTCGCAGCACCTCGGCGTAGACCTGGGGATCCGGCCGGCCCAGATGGGCTCGCAGCTTGGCGCCATGCACCTGCCGTCCGATCACGACCCCCTCCGGCGTGCGGCCAAGCGCGGCGGTCAGCCGTCGCCGGTTCTCCCGCACCCTCTCGCGATCGTCTCCGGTCAGGATCGCCACGTTGAGGGCGTCATAGGGCGGGTCGCTGACGCCGCCGATCCGCGTCGAGAACGCGGCCCTCGCCCCGGGCAGCTCCGCTTCGAGCCAACGCACCCCGTCTCGCTCGCGCCATTCCATTCGTACAGCTTGACTAGGCCTCGTGCCCGGCCGCCTGCACTGCTTCCTGCTGCGAGATCACCGCGGTCTCCCTCTCAGTCCTCAGGAATCTCTCCCCTGGCCGCCGCCAGGGCGATGCGAAGCTCCTCCTCCCGGCCCGAGAGCTCGTCGTCGAGCTTGCCCGAGAGCGCGGCCCTGAGGCCACGGCCGATCGCCGGGCCCTGCGGAACGCCGGCGGCGATCAGGTCCTCGCCCGTGATCTCGAGCGCTACGTGCCGCCACTCCTCCGCGTAACGGTCGAGCCACTCGGCGCCGAGGGCGCGCGCGACCAGGAGCTGTGCCGGATCCCAGGGCTCCGCCAAGCGGACGGCCTCCGAGGGCCGTTCGACGCCGGCTGCCGCCAGCTCCCGGATCTGCGGCAGCGGCCGCACGATCGCCAGCATCACCGCCAGCTCCCTGTCCACCCAACCCCCCCAGGGCAGGGTCGATGCCAGGCGGGCCACCTCGGCCACGCGGCCGGGCGCGGCCGGGTCGAGGCTCGGCATCGCCCCCCAGTCGACGATCAGCTGAAGCGCCTTCGCCGGGTCGTCCTCCGCGGCGATCCTGCGCAGCTCGTTCTGGATCCGCTCGTCCGAGACCGTGCCGAGGTCGGCTTCGGCCAGCAGCCGCGCCGTTCCCCCTTCCAGCTCGAAACCGAAGCGCGCCGCGTAACGAGCGGCGCGCAGCGCGCGGGTCGGGTCGTCGATGAAGGAACGGTCGTGGAGTACGCGCAGTACCCCGGCCCGGAGGTCGGCGAGCCCTCGGTGCGGATCGATCAGCTCCCCGTCTCCGGTCAACGGGAACGCCATCGCGTTGATCGTGAAGTCGCGTCGTGCCAGGTCCTCCCCGATCGGGGCCGGTCGGACCTCGGGCAGCGCGCCGGGGTGGGCGTACCTCTCAGCGCGTGTCCGAGCGAAATCCACCTTCACCTCGCCGAGCTGCAGCCGCCCGGTGAGGAAGAGGCCCTCGCGCTCCAGCTCGAACCCGGGCATTTGCGCCAGCGCCTCCGCGTCGCCGTCGATGGCGATATCCAGGTCGGCCCCCTCGATCCCGAGCAGGAGGTCGCGAACCGCCCCGCCGACGAGATATGCCGGCACCCTCCGCGCGACCTCGCGAAGGGGCTCGATCCCAGGCAGGGCGTCGACGAGCCTGGCCAGCCGAGCGGGGTCGATGTCCCGTGAGCCGGGCATTAGGCGGCTTTCCTACCATGTGCGCCTTCGCTCGTGGCCCGGCGGGGGTTCAATCGAGTCCTCTTGGATGAGCGAGGCGCCCGAGCCGGCCGTGAGGAGCGTATGCGCGCCACAATCAAGAACCTTTGGGAAAATCACCGCTGGGCGACGATCGGCACGGTCGCGGGGGTCGCGGCGGTCGTGATCGCGCTGGTCGGCTACCTGATCCTGAAGCGGCCGGCGGACAAATCGTGCCCGGAACCCTGCACGATCACGAGCGAGGCGCCCGAGCCGGTCTCGGGGGTCACCGACTGGCCGATGTACGGCCTCAATCCCGAGCGCGTCCGCTACCTCGACGCGCCCACCGTGAAACCGCCGTACTCGATCCGCTGGCGCTTCAAGGGCGGCCACCTGCTCGAGTACTCGCCGATCCTGGTCGGTGGCCAGCTCTTCGGCATCAACAACAACGGCCTCGCCTTCTCCATCAAGACGCGTACGGGCAAGGCTCGCTGGAAGCGCCAGGTCGCGACCCTGAACGCGTCGGCGCCCGCCTACAGCGACGGGATGCTCTACGTCTCCAACCTGCAGCCCGGCCAAGTCGTCGGGCTGGCGACCTACGACGGCCATCAGGTCTGGAAGCACCCGCTGCCGGACCGCACCGAGTCCTCCCCGCTGGTCGTGGGCAACAAGCTGATCGTCGGCTGCGAGTGCAACACGGTCTACGCTCTCGACAAGCGGACGGGGAAGACGATCTGGGAGAGGCACGTGAACGGAGCCGTGAAGGCGGCGCCCGCCTATGCCGACGGGATCGTCTACATCGGCGACTACAGCGGCGAGATGACGGCCTTACGTGTCAGGGACGGCTCGATCAAGTGGCAGACCGGCTCCCAGGGCACGAGCTTCGGCCGCACGGGACAGTTCTACGCCACGGCGGCCGTCGCCTTCGGGCGAGTCTACGCCGGGAACACCGACGGCCGCATGTACAGCTTCGATCAGCGGACCGGCCGGCTTGCCTGGAGCCACTCCACCAGCAACTACGTCTACGCCGGCGCGGTCGCCGCGCGGACCCCGGACACACAGCCGACCATCTACTTCGGCTCCTACGACGGCAACTTCTACGCGCTTGACGCCCGTACCGGCGACGAGCGCTGGAGCCAGCACAACCTCGGGTCGATCTCCGGGGCGGCAAGCCTGATCGGGGACACGGTCTACGTCGCCGATCTCCAGCACACCTCGACCTACGGCTTCGACGTCAGCAACGGCCACCGGGTCTTCGAGTACACGGACGGCGCGTACAACCCCGTGATCTCGAACGGCAAGGACCTCTTCCTGACGGGGTACAAGACCCTCTACGCGCTCAGCCCCGGCCAGGGCAAGGCGGTCAACGGAATCATCGAAAAGCCGGCCAGGCCGAAGAGCCCGGAGAAGAAGGGCAAGCGAGGCTAAGCGATCCGGACCGGGATCCCCGCCTGCTTCATTCGCTGCTTCGCCTCGGCGACGGTGTGGGCGCCGTAGTGGAAGATCGAGGCGCAGAGCACCGCGTCCGCATGTCCCTCCTCGACCGCCTGCACCAGGTGGTCGAGCTCGCCCGCCCCGCCGGAGGCGATCACCGGGACGCTCACCGCCTCGGCGACGGCGCGGGTCAGCTCGAGGTCGTACCCGTCGGTCGTGCCGTCCCGGTCCATGCTGGTCAGCAGCACCTCCCCCGCCCCCAGCTCGGTTGCCTCGCGCGCCCAGGCGACTGCCTCCCGGCCTTGGACCTTCGTGCGGCCGCCGTGGACGTAGACGTCCCATTCGGCGTCGCCGAAGTGCCCGGGCGGCGCCACGCTGGTCTCCGATTCGTCGCCCGCCCCGCGGCGCTTCGCGTCGATCGCGATCACCACGCACTGGGAACCGAAGACCTCGGCGAGCTCCGAGATCAACTCGGGCCGATCGAGGGCGGCGGAGTTGACGGAGACCTTGTCCGCGCCGGCGTCGAGCACGGCCTGCGCGTCCTCGACCGAGCGAATCCCACCGCCGATCGTGAACGGGATGAAGACGTTGTCCGCGGTGCGCCGGGCGAGGTCGACGATCGTGTCGCGGCTCTCGTGCGAGGCGGTGATGTCGAGGAAGACGAGCTCGTCCGCACCCTCGGCGTCATAGCGCTCGGCGAGCTCCACCGGATCGCCGGCGTCGCGGATGTCGACGAAGTTGGTGCCCTTGACGACGCGTCCGTTGTCGACGTCGAGGCAGGGAATGACACGCTTGAGAACCACGTCCTCGAGGTTAACGTTGGCCCGATGGGGAGGACGACACCGAGCCGAGCCGCGGTTCGGTCAATCCCAGTCGCCTGCGGCGTAGGCCCAGGCGACGAAGAGCAGCTGGACCGGCAGCCGCGCGTAGAGCGCCGCTCGCCCTCCGGGGATTCCCTTCTCGAAGCGCTCCGGCTCGAGCGCCATCTGGATGTTGGCCGGGAAGACGGCCACGAGGGTGGCGATGCTCCAGGCGCTGCCGGCTCGGCGCGTGCGTGGGTGCATCGTCGCCAGGCCGCCGGCGATCTCCGCCGCGCCGCTCGCGTAGACGAGCTCGCGGTGTCGCGGGATGTACGGCGGCATGATCCGCTGGTACCAGCGGCTCTTGACGAAGTGCATGACGCCGGCGAAGACGAACAACGGCCCGAAGAGCCTCTTCACGGCGCGATCCTAAGGCTCGAGGGCGGCCTGCGCCTCGGCCACCGTGAAGCGCTGCTCGTAGAGCGCGCGGCCGACGATCACGCCGCCGAGATTGTCGAGGCCGAGGCGCGACACGGAGCGCAGATCGTCGAGGGTTCCCACCCCGCCCGAGTAGATCAGCTCGCCCTCGGTCGCCTTCGCCACCTCCCGGAGCGAGGCGAGGTCGGGCCCCTCCATCAGGCCGTCGACCTCCACCGGCGTGTAGACGAACCTGCGGATGCCGCGCTGGCTCAGCGCGGCCACCACCTCGCCGGTGTCGAGATCGGACGCCTCCGTCCATCCCTCCGCCGCAACCTTCCCCGAGCGGGCGTCCACGGACGCGACGACCCGGTCGCCGTGGACTGCGGCGATCGCCGCCGCCATCTCGGGGTTGCGGACCGCGGCCGTCCCCAGGACGACGCGCTCGGCGCCGGAGGAGAAGGCCTCCTCCACCTTCTTCGAGTCCCGCAAGCCGCCGCCGAGCTGCACCGGGACGTTGACCGCCGCGACGATGCGCCGCAGCTGGTCGAGGTTCACCGGTTCGCCGGCGCGGGCGCCGTCCAGGTCGACCACGTGGAGCCAACGGGCTCCGCCATCCACCCAGCGGCGAGCCGCCTCGACCGGGTCGGAGTCGTAGGTGGTCTCGCGGTCGTAGTCGCCCTGGGCCAGACGGACCGCCTTGCCGTCGCGGATGTCGATCGCCGGGTAGAGGATCAAGTCGGTCTCGGGTGCCGCGGCCGATGCCGCTCAGTGAGGTGATTCGCAGATGCCTGCGAAGTTGGCCAGCAGCCCAAGGCCCGCCGAGCTGGACTTCTCGGGGTGGAACTGCACGCCGTAGAGGGGCGGGCGCTCGACTGCGCAGGCGAAGCGAGAGCCGTAGGCGGCCGTGCCGAGCAGGTCGCCCTCGCTCGCGGGGCGGGGAGCGAAGGAGTGGACGAAGTAGAACGGAGTCTCCTCCCCGAGCCCAGCCGTGAGTCGCGAGGAGTGCTCCCAGCGCACCGGCGACCAGCCGATGTGGGGGACCTTGTAGCCGTTCGCCTCCAGCGGCGCGACCACACCGCCGAGCAGCGAGAGCCCGCTCGCTCCCTCGTTCTCCACTGACGACTCGAAGAGCAGCTGCAGGCCCAGGCAGATGCCCAGCACGGGGACGCCGGCCTCGATCCGCCCGGCGACGAGCTCGTCCAGGCCGATCTCGCGGACCCGCTCCATCGCCCTCGGGAAGGCCCCCACCCCAGGCAGAATCACGCCGTCGGCCGATTCGGCGCGCCTCCGCTCCGAGGTGATCTCAGCCTCGGCGCCCACCCGCTCCAGGGCCTTCTCGACCGAGCGCAGGTTGCCCATCCCGTAGTCGAGGATGGCGATCCTGGTCATTCGGTCAGCGTTCCCTTGGTGGAGGGCACCCCGCTCTCCTCCGGGTCGATCGAGACGGCCTCACGGAGCGCGCGCGCGAAGGCCTTGAAGCAGGCCTCCACCATGTGGTGGGCGTTGGAGCCGGATCGGACCCAGAGGTGCAGGGTCATCTTCGTGTTCGAGGAGACGGCCCGGAAGAACTCCTCGGTGAGCTCCGTGTCGAACCCGGCGATCGTCACATCCGGGAGGTCGGCCGCGAAGGCGCAGAGCGGTCGCCCCGAGATGTCGATCGCGCAATCGGCGAGGGCCTCGTCCATCGGCACGAGGGCCGAGCCGTAGCGGCGGATCCCGGCCCGGTCGCCGAGCGCCTGGTCGATCGCCTGCCCGAGGCAGATCCCGATGTCCTCGGTGGTGTGGTGCGCCCCGGTCTCGAGGTCGCCGCTCGCCTCCAGTTCGAGGCCCAGCCGCCCGTGGCGCGCGAGCAGGTCCAGCATGTGGTCGAGGAAGCCGACGCCGGTCGAGACCTTGGCCTCGCCACCGTCCAGGTCCAGCCTCAACCGAACCCTGGTCTCCTTGGTCTCACGGTTGATCTCTGCTCTTCGACTCATCGGGTGTCCGGTCCGGCTTCGCCATCGATCGGGTCGCTCCTCGGCTTCGCCCGCGGAGCGCCCTCGCATCGAGCCTCGGCGGAGTCAGCGTGCAAAGGGAAGCCCTCGGCGCGCGCCAATGTAGCGACAGCCGGAGCCAGCTCCCGGGCCGCGTCCCGCGTCACCTCGACTGTCGGGATGCGCCGCCTGAACGCGCCCGGTCCGAGCGGCCCCTGGAAGCGCCCGGCGCCGCCCGTGGGCAGCACGTGGTTGGACCCCGCGGCATAGTCGCCGAACGCGGTCGCGCCGCCCTCCCCCACGAACACGCAGCCAGCGGTGGCGACGCCCCGCGCCAGGAGATCGGCGTCCTCGGTGAGGATCTCGAGGTGCTCGGGCGCGAGCGCGTTGGCGAGCGTCACCCCCGCCGCCGTGTCGGGAACCGCGACGAGTGTCAGTGCGGCGTCGTCTGCGATCCCGCGCTCCTCCGCGATCCGGTGGACGGCCTCCTCGATCGCGTCGAGGATCACAATCTCCACGGCGGCCGCGACCAGCAGGCCGTCGTGACCGTGCTCGGCCTGGGCGCACAGGTCCAGCCCCAGCCACTCGGACTTCGCCGTGTCACCGGCGATCACCATCAGCTCGGAGGGGCCGGCGATACCGTCGATCCCCACCTCCCCGACGAGCTGGCGCTTCGCCTCCTGCACGTAGCGATTGCCCGGGCCCGCGATCACGTCGACCGGCGCGATCCGCTCGGTGCCGAGCGCCAGCGCCGCGACCGCCTGGGCGCCACCGACGGCGAAGACCTCGTCCGCGCCGCCGATCCCGGCCGCCGCGAGGACGACGTCGGAGACCGGCTGGTCCCCGCCGGCCGGAGGCGTGGCGAGAACGACGCGCTCTACCCCCGCCACCTTCGCCGGGATGCAGCCCATCAGCACCGTCGATGGATAGGCGGCGGCCCCGCCCGGCGCGTAGATCCCGGCGGATCCGACCGGCACCTCGCGAAGCTCGACGGTCTGCCCCTGCGCCAACTCGACCCGCCGCTGATCGGCGAGCTGTGCCTCGGCCACCGCGCGGATGTTGGCGGCGGCGGTCTCGAGGGCGCCCAGCAGCTCGGGCGCGAGCCGCGACGGAGCGCCGCGCACGGCCTCTTCGGACTGGCGGAAGGCATCCGGATCGGTGCGGCCGGCGCCGAAGCGAGACTCGATCGCGGCCAGCGCCGAGTCCCCGCCGGAGCGGATCTCGGCGATGATCTCCGCGACCGGCCCGCTCACCTCGCCGAGCGCCGGCCGCGGCGCCCGGATCCGCTTGGCCAGGCCGACCGCGTCCTGACCGTCCCACTCGAACCGCTCGATTCGCATCAGCTCTTCCCCCGGCGGAGCCGCTCCACGAGGTTGTCCACCTCGGCGGCCCGCAGCTTGTGGGAGACGCGGTTGGCGACCAGCCGAGCGCTGGAGGCCGCGATCTCCTCGCGGATCTCAAGGCCGTTCTCCTCGAGCGTGCGACCGGTCGCGACCAGGTCGACGATCCCGTCGGCGAGGCCCACCAGCGGCGCCAGCTCGACCGACCCCTTGACCTCGATCACCTCCGCCTGGCGCCCGGTCTCCTCGAAGTAGCGCTCGGCGACCCGAGGGTATTTCGTCGCGATCCGCATGCCGCCGAGCCGACGCTCGGCCTCGCCGAGGCTCTCGTCCCCCTCGCGGCCGGCCAGGACCATCCGGCAGGCGCCGTAACCCAGGTCGAGAATCTCGTAGACGATCCGGTCCGATTGCTCGAGCAGAACGTCCTTGCCGGTGATCCCGAGGTCAGCCGCACCGGCCTCGACATACGTGGGGACGTCGGAGGGCCGCATGGTGACGAGCGTGAGCCCGTTCGAGTTGAAGACGAGAGCGCGCGAGTCGGCTCGCATCTCGGCCGTATCGAGCCCGATCCGGTCGAGCGCGTCGAGCGTCTCGCCCCAGAGCGCGCCGCGCGGGACCGCGAGCTTCAACGGGCCTCCGAGGCGCGCCCGGGGCGCCTCCACCGCCTGCGGGGTCATCGCGTGCCCTTCATCAGAGGGGTCCCTTCTCCGACCGCTCCCGGGTCGCGCTGTCGCGCGCCCTCGCATCGGCAGAGCGCCCTCGCGTCAGGCGTTCCTCCTCCATCTGGGCGAGGTGCACCCGCTCCAGGTAGAGGCCGAATCCCGCCGCCGGCATGGCTCGGCCGAAGCGGCCGATCAGCTCGTCGTAGCGCCCACCGCCGCCGAGGATGTGGCCGAGGGCGGGGTCGTAGATCTCGACGATCGCGCCGGTGTAGTAGCCGAGGTCACGCAGCAGGCTGAGGTCGAGCTGCACCCTCCCGGCGACGCCGCGCTCGACCAGCAGGTCGTAGGTCTCCTGGAGCCGCTGGGCCGCCCGCTCGACGGCGATTCCGCCCAGCTCGTGAGCCTGTTCCAGCACCTCAGCCCCGCCGCGCAGGCCTGGCAACCGCAACAGGGTCTCCCGCCCGTGTGCATCCAGGCCCTCCACCTCGTCCACCGCAGCCTCCAGTCCGACGAGGTTGTGCTCGGCGAGGCGGTCGAGGATCCGGCCCCGGTCCTCCCCCTCCACCCCCAGCTCGGTGAGCAGCTGGCGGTAGAGGTCGGCGTCCCCGAGCCCGAGCACGGCGCGGTTCAGCCCGACCGCGTCGAGCGCCGCGCTCAGCACCCCGAGCACCTCCGCGGTGCCCTCGGGTGCCGAGGAGCCGATCAGCTCGATCCCGGCGTGCATGAACTGGCGGACCTGGCCGCGCTGAGGACGCACGATTCGGTAGGCGTTGCCGACATAGGAGAAGCGCAGCGGAGGCGGGACGTCCGCGAACCGCGTCGCGACCAAACGGGCGATCGGAATGGTCATGTCCGAGCGCAGCGCGAGCAGCTCGCCGCGCTCGTCGAAGAAGCGATACGCCCCCAGGCCGCTGCGGCCCTCGCCGCGCTGCAGCACCTCGTCGTACTCGAGCGTGGGCGTCGCCACCTGGCCGTAGCCGAAGCCTTCGAAGAGCTCGATCAGGGTGCTCTGCAGGGCGCGGAGCTCGCGCATCTCGTCAGGCAGGATGTCCCGGGAGCCCGGGGGGATCGGGTGGATCATCGCCCCATCATGGCGTCGTCGCCGTCCACAGGCTGCAAGCTTCTGGACGTGGGATCCGGGATAGGGTCCGCACCGGCCGTCACCACCCGGCGATTGCGGAGGTGAACCCCGACGCACCGCAGGCCGAGATCCAGATCCACGAGCTCCACGACCTGGTGAAGCCCCGAGACGACCCGCTACCCCGACGCGAGGAGGAGATGAGGAATGGCTGTGCTGATCGAGATGGAAATCGAGACGACGCCCGAGCAGTACGACTCGATCGAGAACGCGCTCGACGTCAGGGGCAACCCGCCCGACGGGTTCATCGCCCATACCGCGCAGGACGTGGGCGGCGGCAAGATGCGGATCGTCGACGTCTGGGAGTCGCCCGAGGCATTCGGGGCGTTCGCGCAGTCGAGGCTGGGCCCGACGATCGCCGAGACGCTCGGCGACGATGCCCCGGACGCCCCCGAACCGCAGTTCACCGAGCTGCACGACGCGTATGAAGCCTGACCGGCTAGGCCGGGACCCGCTCTGAGGCGACCCGCTCGATGCGGGCGCCGAGGTCCCGCAGGCGCACGTCGATCCGCTCGTAGCCGCGATCGATCTGCGCCACGTTGCCGATCTCCGAGGCCCCGGTCGCGGCCAGGGCCGCGATGAGCATGGCCATGCCGGCGCGGATGTCGGGACTCTCGAGCCGCGCTCCATGAAGACGGCTCGGACCGCTGACGATCGCCCTGTGAGGGTCGCACAGCGTGATCCGAGCGCCCATCGCCACCAGCTTGTCGACGAAGAACAGCCGGTTCTCGAACATCTTCTCGAAGATCAGGATCGTCCCGTCCGCCTGCGTGGCGAGCGCGAGCGCGATCGAGGTGAGGTCGGCGGGAAACGCCGGCCAGGGGCCGTCGTCGATCTTCGGGATCGCGTCGCCCTGATCGTCTCGGATGGTGAGCTTCTGCTCCGGCGGCACCAGCAGGTCCTCTCCCTCCATCATCGACTGCAGGCCGATCCGCCGGAAGTGACGGCGGATCCCCTCGAGGTCCTCGGCCACGACTTCGCGGATCCGGAGCTCGCCGCTGGTCGCCGCCGCGAGGGCCATGAAGCTGGCGATCTCGATGTGGTCGGGCGAGACGCTGTGCTCCGCCCCACCCAGTCTGTCGCGGCCGTGGACGGTCATCACGTTGGAGCCGATGCCGTCGACCTGTGCGCCCATCTTGCAGAGGAGCCGCGCCAGATCCTGGACGTGCGGCTCGCAGGCGGCGTTCCCGATCGTGGTCGGCCCCTCGGTCAGGGCGGCCGCAAGCAGCGCGTTCTCCGTCCCCATCACCGAGGGCTCATCCATGAAGATCCCCTTCGGCTTGAGACCCGCGGGGGGCGCCGAGAGCTCCAGCCAGACATCGCCGTCCACACGGGCGCCCAGGTCTCGGAACGCGTCGAGGTGGGCGTCGAGGCGCCGGCGCCCGATCGTGTCGCCTCCCGGCGGCGGCATCCTGACCTCGCCGCAGCGCGCAAGCAGCGGCCCGGAGAGCAGGAACGACGCCCGGATCCGGTTGGCGAGCTCCTCGTCGACCTCGGTGCCGGAGACCTGGTCGGCCTGCAGGCGGATCTCGTTCTCGCCCGTCCAGGCGACCCTCACGCCGAGCCGCTCGAGCAGGCCCAGCATCGACTCGACGTCGCGGATTCGCGGGACGTTGCGGATCACCAGCTCCTCGTCGGTGAGCAGGCAGGCCGCGAGGATGGGGAGCGCGGCGTTCTTGTTCCCCGCCGGAGTGATCTCCCCCGAGAGCGGGACGCCGCCCTGGATGATGAACTTCTCCATTGGCGCCTTAGAGTAGCCAGCCTCATGGCTGACGTCTCAAGAGACGATGCATGGCAGCTGGTCTGTGAGTGGATCGAGTCGGATTCGCTCAGAAAGCACCTGCTCGGAGTCGAGGCGGCGATGCGCGCCTACGCTCGCAAGTGGAACGAGGACGAGGAGACCTACGCCGTCACCGCGCTGGTCCATGACCTCGACTACGAGCGTTACCCCGATCTCGATACCGGCCACCCTCGCCACGCGATCAAGGAGCTCGGCGAGCGCGGCTATCCGCGGGACGTGATCGACGCCGTGGCCGCCCACGCCGACTTCATGGGCGTCCCGCGCAAGACCCGGATGGCGAAGACGCTCTACGCGGTGGACGAGCTCTCGGGTTTCGTCGCTGCCTGTGCCCTGGTCCGCCCGACCGGAATCGAGGGCCTGAGACCGAGGTCCGTGAAGAAGAAGCTCAAGCAGCCCTCGTTCGCCGCGGCCGTCAGCCGCGAGGAGGTCCAGCGTGGGATCGACGAGCTCGGGGTGGATCCCGACGAGCACATCGCCCTGATCATCGAGGCGCTCAGCGAGCGCGCCGACGAGCTCGGGCTCGGCCCCACGGAAGGCGACGGCTCCGCGACAGAGAAGTAGCGGAGGATGCCGCGCTGGGCCAAGATCACGGTCGGTGTCGCGAGCGGGATCATCGTCCTGCTGCTGCTCAACGCGATCGTCGTCTCGAACGCGACCAAGGACGCCTACCAGCGAGACGACGGCGCGAGGCTCGTCGACACCTCCGGTGGAACCCTGCAGGTGCTCGATCAGGGCGACGGGCAGGGCACCCCGATCGTGCTGATCCACTGCTACACGTGCTCGATGGACTGGTGGGATCACCTCGCACCGCTGCTCGAGCCGGACCATCGTGTCATCCGGGTCGATCTCCTCGGCCATGGCGGCTCGGCGAAGCCCGGCACCGGCTACGCGATCGACGATCAGGCGAGCGCGGTGGCGGAAGCCTTGGCGAAGCTCGGGGTCGTCGACGCCACCGTCGTCGGCCATTCGCTCGGCGGGAGCGTGGCGACCGCCCTGGCCGAGCA
>DATGDO010000300.1:0-5959 GCA_035310805.1 Solirubrobacterales bacterium | reverse complement strand
GGCGGAATCATGAGCAGGCTCCCCCGAACCGAGACCCTGCTGGTGCTCGCCTGCGCCGCGGCCGCGGGAATGCTCGGGGCCTCGCAGTTCACCGACATCTTCCACCTCACGCCTCCCGGCGGCGAGGCCCTGAAGGGGATCAGCGCCTCGGACCAGCACGGCTACGCCACCCTGGTGCTCGCGATCTTCGCGCTGATCCTGCTGGTGGTGGCGCTGGTGGCACGCGGGGAGCAGCTCGGGCAGATGGCGGCGGTCGCGATCGCCGTCTGCGGGCTGGTCGCGCTGCTGATCTTCCTGATCGGGGACCTGCCGAAGGTGAACAACGTCGGCACGCTGGACGACCCGCGCCAGTCCTTCATAGACGCCGAGGCGAAGCCCGTCGCGGGCTTCTGGCTCGAGCTGATCGGGGCCCTCGTGCTCACCGTCTGCGGCGCCGCTCTCGCCACGATGCGGCCCGATCGCTCCGCCGCGCCGGAGCTCCACGGCGGCCGATCGCACGAGGGCGTGGTCTCGGAGAGGGCGACCAGCGGCCTCGAGCGGTCCCGGCGCGGCTAGGCCCCAGCCGCCGCTCTCTGAGAGACGAAAACCCGCTACCAGCGGTAGTGGGCGAATGCCTTGTTGGCCTGGGCCATGCGGTAGATGTCGTCCTTCCGCTTCCAGGCGTTTCCCTGCTGCTTCGACGCGTCGAGGATCTCGTTGGCGAGGCGCTCGGCCATCGACTTCTCTCCGCGGGCCCTGGCGAACTCGACCAGCCAGCGCACCGCGAGCGTCCGTGCCCGGCGGGCCGGGACCTCGACGGGCACCTGGTAGGTGGCGCCCCCGACGCGCCGCGAGCGCACCTCGAGCACCGGGGTCAGCTGCTTGATCGCGCCCTCGAGCTCCTCGACGGGGTTGTCGCCCGTCCGCTCGCCGACCAGGGCAAGCGCGTCGTAGGTGATCTGCTCGGCGACCGACTTCTTGCCGTCGGTCATCACCTTGTTGATCACCTGCTGGACCAGACGGCTCCGGTAGACGGAGTCTGGCTCGAGCAGACGGATCGTGGCCTGACTGCGCCGCGGCATCTACGAGGCCTTGACGCCGTAGAGCGAGCGGCCCTGCTTGCGGTCGGAGACGCCGGCCGCATCGAGGGCGCCGCGCACGACCTTGTAGCGCACACCCGGCAGATCCTTGACCCGCCCGCCGCGGACGAGCACCACCGAGTGCTCCTGGAGGTTGTGGCCCTCCCCCGGGATGTAGCTGGTCACCTCGAGCCCGTTCGTGAGGCGAACCCTGGCGATCTTCCGAAGCGCCGAGTTCGGCTTCTTCGGCGTCACCGTGGCGACGCGGGTGCAGACGCCGCGTCGCTGCGGAGCGGCGACGCGCTTCTTGCGACCCTGGCCCGACTTCAGTCCCGGCGTCGACATCTTCTTCTTCTTGTGGGTTCGTCCCTTGCGGACGAGCTGATTGGTGTTGGGCACGGCGGTGCATGGTAGCCAAGAGTCTGTCCGAAGACGCCGCGCGTGCGGCTGGCGAGAGCCGCGGTGCGAACGGCAAGGACGCAGCCGGCGCGGCGTGGCATCGCCACGCAAGCCGGCGAGAACGCCGCCGGTCGCGCCGTGGGGCCGCCAGGCGCGCGTGGAGAGTCTTCGGGCAGGCTCTCAATACCCTTCGCCCTCATGCCCCTCTTTCGCAAGAAGCCAAAGAGCGATGCGCCGGTCCTGGCCGTCGACGTCGACGGGGTGATCAGCCTCTTCGGCTTCGACCAGCCGGTCGAGCCCGGACGGGTGAACCCGAGCGAGGCGCCCGGGGAGTTCCATCTGATCGACGGGATGCTCCACTGCATCGCCGTGGAGACCGGGGCGCGGCTGAAGCGACTCTCCCAGAGCTACGAGCTCGTCTGGGCGAGCGGCTGGGAGGATCGCGCCAACGACCACCTGCCGGGGATCCTCGGGGTTCCGGAGCTGCCCTATCTGACCTTCGACGGGCGCGCGCAGTTCGGAACCGCCCACTGGAAGCTCGAGGCGCTCGATGAATACGCGGGCCCGCGGCCCCTCGCCTGGGTCGATGACAGCCTCGACTCGAGCTGCCACGAGTGGGCGGAGGAGCGGCCCGCGCCCACCCTGCTGGTTCCGACCGAATCGGACGTCGGCCTCCTCGACGCCCACGTCGAGGCACTCGAGACCTGGGTAAAGGACGGCTTTCAGCCGCGCTGAGCGGGGTAGACTCGCCGGGATGGATGGGGTGCTGCCGATCGTGTTCCTCGCCGTGATCCTGAAGATCCCGGTGTTCTTCGGACTCTGGCTGATCTGGTGGGCGGCTCGGGCCGAGCCCGAGCTCGAGGACCTGCCGGGCGACTCCGAGGACCACAGCTTCCGGCGCTTCCGGCGCAACCCGACCAAGCCGCGGGACCCCCGTCGCCGGGGACCGCATGGCGGCGCCGCGCGGGCGCGGCCGGACTGCCCGCCGGGCGGCCGCAAGCGGACCCCGGTCCTCGAGCCGAGGCTGGCCCCGGGCATGGCGGCGCACGAACGGCGCGAGCACACCCCCAGCGGGCGTTAGTCCGTATCAACCGATGAGTCCCCGGCTCGCGGCGGTCTCACCTGTATCTGGGAATTATCGAGCGCCCTATGGGCGCGGAAAGGATTTCGAGAATGGGACAGCCAGTCGTTCATTTCGAGGTGGTCGGCAAGGACGTGGAGAAGCTGAAGAGCTTCTATTCCGAGCTCGCCGGCTGGAGCTATGACTCGCCGCCCGGCGGGGACCAGGAGGGGGTCCCCCCATACGCCTTGGTCCCGCGCGACGGGAACACCAACCCCGACGGCGTGGGCATCGGCGGAGGCATCGGCGCGGGCCCGGAGGGCTACCCCGGCCACGTCACCTTCTACATCGAGGTGCCGGACGTCGGCGCGTCGCTCGACCAGGTCGAGAAGCTGGGCGGCACCAAGGTGATGGGCCCGGAGTCCATGGGCGAAGGCCTGGTGATCGGCCTGTTCACCGACCCCGAAGGGCACACAGTCGGCCTGGTCCAGTCGCAGTCCTAGCAGGCGCTGCCCGCGCGCCTGGCGCTTACGAGCTCTCGGACTCCTCGTCGCCGGCCCCGGCCGCCTGCCCGGCCCCCGGCTGCTCGATCTCCGACGCCAGCTCCTCCAGCTCCTCGGCGAACGAGGGGCCGAAGCCCTCGGGCTGGGCGCCCTCGCCGTCCCCGGCGAGGTCGAGCTCCTTGGCGAGCTCCTCCTCGGAGAACTCCTCGGCGGGAGGCTGGGCGGGCTCCACCGGCTCGATCTGCAGCGAGCGGTAGTGCTTGAGACCCGTGGCCGCCGGGATCAGCTTCCCGATGATCACGTTCTCCTTCAGGCCCATGAGCCGGTCGCGCTTGCCCTCCAGGGCCGCGTCGGTGAGCACCTTGGTGGTCTCCTGGAAGGAGGCCGCGGAGAGGAAGGACTCGGTGGCGAGGGACGCCTTGGTGATCCCGAGGATGACCTCCTCGGCTCGCGCCGGCGTCTTCGTCTTCTTGCCCTTGACCTGCTCGTTGATCGCGTTGAAGACGAGGCGGTCCTCCAGCTGGCCGGGCAGCAGCTCGGTGGAGCCCTTCGACTCCACGCGCACCTTCTTCAGCATCTGGCGCACGATCAGCTCGATGTGCTTGTCGTTGATGTCGACGCCCTGCGTCCGGTAGACGCGCTGGACCTCGGCGACGATGTAGACCTCCGTCTCCGTGCGGCCCCGGACCGCCAGGATCTCCGCCGGGTACAGCGAGCCCTCGTTGAGCTGGGTGCCCACCTCGACGCGCTTGCCGGCCTCCACCAGGACGTTGGTCCGCGGCGGGAAGGAGTAGGCGTGCTCCTCGCCCTTGTCGTCGGTGATCGTCAGCTTGACGGCCTTGTCGGTCTCCTCGACCGTGACCTTGCCGGCGACCTCGGCGATCTTCGCCAGCCCCTTCGGCTTGCGCGCCTCGAACAGCTCGACGACACGCGGCAGGCCCTGGGTGATGTCCAGGCCGGCGACACCGCCGGTGTGGAAGGTGCGCATGGTGAGCTGGGTGCCGGGCTCGCCGATCGACTGCGCCGCGATGATGCCGACGGCGTCCCCGATCTCGACCAGGGCCCCGGTGGCCGGCATGACGCCGTAACAGTGGCGGCAAACACCTGACTCCGCCTCGCACTTGAGCACCGAGCGGACCGGGACGGTGACCTCGTCGTCGTCCTTGAAGCCCTCGGCGATGTCGTGGACCTCGGTCCAGTCGATCTGATCGTTGCGCTTGAGCAGGTCACGGCCGCGCTTGGTCGTGAACTTCTTGGCGGCCATGCGGCCGATCAGGTTCGGATTGAGCCCGCCGTCGTCGCGATAGAGCGGCATCTCGATGTAGTCCTTGGTCTTGCAGTCGTCCACCCGCACGATCACGTCCTGGGAGACGTCGACCAGACGGCGGGTCAGGTAGCCCGAGTCCGCCGTGCGCAGCGCCGTGTCGGCGAGTCCCTTGCGGGCGCCGTGCGTCGAGATGAAGTACTCGAGCACCGAGAGGCCCTCCATGAAGTTCGCCTTGATCGGCCGCTCGATGATCTCGCCCTTCGGATTGGCCATCAGGCCGCGCATGCCGGCCAGCTGGCGAATCTGCTTGAACGAGCCTCGCGCTCCCGAGTTGGCCATCATGAAGATCGGGTTGAGCTCGTCGAGGTTCTGCTCCATCGCCTGCCCGACCTCCTCGGTCGCGCTGTCCCACCGCGAGGTGACAGCCTCCCTGCGCTCCTCGGCGGTGATGTAGCCCTCGTCGTACTGGCTCATGATCTCCTCGGTCTCCGACTCGTAGCGCTCGAGGATCTCCTCCTTGTCGGGGGGAGCGACCACGTCGTTCTTCGAGATCGTGATTCCGGCCTCGGTGGCGAAGTGGAAGCCCAGCTCCTTGAAGGAGTCGAGCACCAGGGAGACCGCCGGCGCGCCGTAGCTCTCGACCAGCTCGCTGACCATCTCGTTGACGTCCCGCTTCTTCAGCGAGTGGTTGACGAACTGGTACTTCTCGGGGTCGTACTCGTCCTCGAGGGCGTCGGCGATCGCCCGCTCGACGCGGTCGTTGAAGATGATCCGCCCGACGGTGGTCAGGAAGTGCTCGTGACCGGCCCTCCGGTACTCGGCGTAGTCGTGCAGCTGGACGATGCCGTTCTCGTAGGCGAGCTCGGCCTCCTGCGCCGTCCTGAACGGATGCGGCTTCTGCTCGAGCTTCGCCGGATCCAGCTCCTCGACGTCGTCGTGGGAGTAGGTCAGGTAGTAGAGGCCGAGGACCATGTCCTGGGTGGGCGTCGCGAGCGGCGCGCCGTGCGCCGGCGAGAGGATGTTGTTGGAGGAGAGCATCAGGATGCGCGCCTCCGCCTGCGCCTCCGCGGAGAGCGGCAGGTGCACGGCCATCTGGTCGCCGTCGAAGTCGGCGTTGAACGCGTGGCAGACCAGCGGATGGATCTGGATCGCCTTGCCCTCGACCAGCACCGGCTCGAAGGCCTGGATGCCCAGGCGGTGGAGCGTCGGCGCGCGGTTGAGCAGCACGGGGTGCTCGTGGATGACCTCCTCGAGCACGTCCCAGACCTCCGGGATCATCGAGTCCACCATCTTCTTGGCGGCCTTGATGTTCTGGACCTGCTTGCGCTCGACCAGCCGGGCCATGATGAACGGCTTGAAGAGCTCGAGCGCCATCAGCTTGGGCAGGCCGCACTGGTGGATCCGCAGGGACGGACCCGAGACGATCACGGAACGGCCGGAGTAGTCGACTCGCTTGCCGAGCAGGTTCTGCCGGAAGCGGCCCTGCTTGCCCTTGAGCATGTCGGAGAGGGACTTCAGGGGCCGGTTGCCGGGCCCGGTGACCGGGCGGCCGCGGCGGCCGTTGTCGAACAGGGCGTCGACGGCCTCCTGCAGCATCCGCTTCTCGTTGTTGACGATGATCTCGGGCGCGCCGAGGTCGAGCAGCCGCTTGAGGCGGTTGTTGCGGTTGATG
>DATGDO010000299.1:0-3182 GCA_035310805.1 Solirubrobacterales bacterium | reverse complement strand
CTCAACTCGCGTCCCTCGACGCTGATCGTCACGCCCAGGTCGAACCAGTCGCGCTCGCCGGCGACCTCGGTGGTCGAGACGCCGATCTCAAGCGATTCGCCGACGTCGCGGTAGTCGGCGGGCTCTCCCTCGACCTCGACGAGGTTGCCGATCACGACCCTCCGGCAACGCTGGACGCCGAGCTGCGCCCGTACCAGCGCAACGGGTACGGCTGGCTGGCGTCGCTGTGGGGACTGGAGCTCGGCGGCATCCTCGCCGACGACATGGGGCTCGGCAAGACGCTGCAGACGCTGGCGATGTTCTGCCACGCTCGCGAGCGCGATCCCGGCCTCGGTCCGTTCCTGGTCGTCGCTCCGACGAGCGTCGTCTCGAGCTGGGTCGGCGAGGCGGCGAGGTTCACGCCCGGGCTCGGGGTCGGCGCCGTCACCGACACGCTGAGGAAGTCCGGCCGCTCGATCGACGACCTCGCGGCCGCCGATGTCGTGGTGACGACGTACACGCTGTTCCGGCTCGACGCGGAGGCCTATCGCGGCGTGAAGTGGGCGGGCCTCGTCCTCGACGAGGCGCAGGCTGTCAAGAACCACCAGTCGAAGACGTACAAGTGCGTCCGTGAGCTGGCGGCGCCGTTCAAGCTCGCCCTCACCGGAACCCCGATGGAGAACAACCTGACCGAGCTCTGGTCGCTGCTCTCGATCACGGCGCCGGGGCTGTTCCCGGACCCGAAGCGGTTCGCCGAGCAGTACGCCCGGCCGATCGAGCGCGGCGGCGACGGCGAGCGGCTCGCCCGCCTGCGGCGCAGGATCAAGCCACTCCTCAAGCGCCGCACCAAGGAACTCGTCGCCGCCGACCTGCCGCCGAAGCAGGAGCAGACGCTCGAGGTCGAGCTCCACGGGCGCCACCGCAAGCTCTACGACACGAGGCTGCAGCGCGAGCGGCAGAAGATCCTCGGCCTGATAAACGACTTCGACCGCAATCGGTTCACGATCCTGCGCTCGATCACGCTCCTGCGCCAGCTCAGCCTCCATCCGAGCCTCGTCGACGAGGGCCACGACGACGTTCCCTGCGCGAAGCTCGGCGCGCTGGTCGAGCAGCTCGAGGACGTGATCGGCGGCGGCCACCGGGCGCTCGTCTTCAGCCAGTTCACGGGCTTCCTGGCCAAGGTGCGCGACCGCCTCGACCGTGAGGGGATCGACTGCTGCTACCTCGACGGCCGCACGCGCAAGCGCGAGCAGGTGATCGAGCGGTTCAAGCAGGGCGCCGACCCCGTCTTCCTGATCAGCCTCAAGGCGGGCGGCTTCGGCCTCAACCTGACCGAGGCCGACTACTGCTTCCTGCTCGACCCATGGTGGAATCCGGCGACCGAGAACCAAGCGATCGACCGCACCCACCGGATCGGACAGTCCCGCACGGTGATCGCCTACCGGCTGATCGCCCGCGACACGATCGAGGAGAAGGTCGTCGCCCTCGCCCGCCGCAAGGCGGCATTGTTCAGCGGCGTCATGGACGACGGTGACCTGTTCGCCGGCAGCCTGACGGCGGACGACATCCGCGGGCTCCTGGAGGAGCCGGCGGACGAGCCTCGCCGGCAGGAAGTCGAGGCGGTTGCCGAAGCGGCCTGACGGACACTAGCGGGATCCTTGAGATCTCTCCCGCGCTCGCTCGGGACGAGTTTCGAGCGCCGTCGCCGCCGGTGAGTCCGCTTTCGCAAAACGCGAGCACCGGTAGCGCCCGGCCTCGCTACTGCACAGGATGGCGGTCTCAATGAGTCGTTGCACCACCTGAGTATCCGGGCGGCCTGGTTGGCTGCCCGGCGAGCGCAAGGTGGTGGTGATGAGGCAGTGGCCGGAGAGGAGACGGGAGCGGCTTTGGGAGTTGTGGGCGCAGGGACACTCAATCCACGCGATCGCGCGGAGATGGGAACGTTCCGCCCGAGTGTGACGCGGTACTTGAACTCGACCGGAGGCGTCAGGCCGAGACCTCGCAGGCGCTCGGAGCGCTGCCTTTCTGCCGCCGAGCGCGAGGAGATCTCGCGTGGCCTGGCGCGTGGCGAGAGCTTCAGGGCGATCGCGCCTCAGATCGGGCGCCCGCACACGACCGTCTCCCGCGAGCTAAAGCGCAACGGCGGTCGCCGCCGCTACCGCGCCCGCTCGGCCGAGGCGGCGGCGTGGCGGCGCGCGCGGCGCCCAAAGCCCTCCAAGCTTGCGGCCAGCGCACGTCTGCGGGCGCTGGTCTCCGGGAAGCTTCGCCGCAACTGGTCGCCGGAGCAGATCTCCGCCTGGCTTCGCCGCACCTACGGCGATGATCCAGGGATGCAGGTCTCCCACGAGACGATCTATCTCTCGCTCTTCATCCAGTCGCGCGGGGCGCTCAGGCGCGAGCTCTGCGACCACCTGCGTAGCGGCTGGCGCCTTCGCCGCCCCCCGGCGCAGCGCGCAAAACACCAGGGACAGCGTCAGATCCCGAACAAGGTGATGATCTCCGAGCGCCCGGCCGAGGCCTCTGACCGCGCGGTCCCGGGCCATTGGGAAGGGGACCTTCTCTTGGGCCGAAGGCCGAGCGGGATCGCGACCCTGGTCGAGCGCTCCACGCGCTACCTACAGCTCGTCGCCCTCCCCGACGGCCACGGAGCCGAGGCGGTCCGCGACGCGCTCATGCGCTCAATCGGGCAGCTGCCGGAGCAGCTTCGCCGCTCGCTGACCTGGGATCAGGGCAAGGAGATGCTCGAGCACGTTCAGTTCACGGTCGACTCAGGCATCCAGATCTACTTCTGCGATCCCCGCAGCCCGTGGCAGCGGGGCTCGAACGAGAACACCAACGGCCTCTTGCGCCAGTACTTCCCCAAGCGCACCGACCTCAACCGCTTCACGCAGCAGGAGCTCGACGCCGTTGGCAAAGAGCTCAACGGCAGGCCCAGGCAAACCCTCGGCTGGATGACTCCCGCGGAGCGGCTCGCCGAGGTCCTCGCAGAAGCACCGGCGCAGAGCTGGCGCCCGCGCTCGCTGCTCCGCCTCGGCCTTCGGCCTCGGCTCCGCTGCGAGCGCGGCTATCCACTCACCGTTTCACCGATATGTCACCCTTCACCCGTCCGGGGTGGTGCATTGACCCCTTGAGGCCGCAGCGCTTAGGAGCAGCTGCCCGACGGAGCGCACGAGCTACCGCTTTGCATGGAAAGGAGCTGGGAC
>DATGDO010000298.1:0-5357 GCA_035310805.1 Solirubrobacterales bacterium | reverse complement strand
GAGCTTCAGGTCGAGCCCCCGAATCACCTCCCGTCCGCCGAAACGCCGCACGAGCCCGCGCACATCGACCAGATCGCCCATCGAGCAAGTATCCAGGCTAGTGGGAACCGCCGCGGCTGGCGATCAGGTCCAGGGCATGCGGTAGCGCGGCGGTGATCGCCTCGCCCGCTTCGGCGATGCTCTTGGGGCTGCCCGGGAAGTTGACGATCAGGGTGCGGTTGCGAATTCCGGCAACGCCCCTGGAGAGCATCCAGTACTCGGTGTGGGGGCGCGAGGCCGCCCGCATCGCCTCGGGGATGCCCGGGGCCTCGCGATCGACCACCACCCGGGTGGCCTCGGGCGTCACGTCGTCGGGCGTGAAGCCGGTCCCCCCGGTCGTCAGGATCAGCTCGCAGCGCACCTCGTCGGCCCAGTGGCGCAGGCGCTCGGCGATCAGCTCCCGGTCATCGGGGATCACCTCGCGACCGGCCACCTCGGCGCCCAACCGCTCGGCGAACTCCGCCAGCGCGTCCCCGCTCTCGTCCCCGCCCTTGCCCGCCGCCCTCGACGTCGAGACGGTGAGGACCACTGCCCGCACGCCGCTCAGGCCTCGCTCGGCTCGGGGTCGCCCACCTCGGGCTCGTCGCTGCGCCAGGTGCCACTGCGGCCCCCCGACTTCTCCAGCAACCTGACGCTCTCGATCGTCACTCCGCGCTCGAGGCCCTTGACCATGTCGTAGACGGTCAGGGCGGCCACCGCGCAGGCCGTCAACGCCTCCATCTCGACCCCCGTCCGACCCACCGTTCTCGCCTCCGCGTTGAGAACGACGAGCCCCTCGGCTGCGGAGATCCGCACCCCGACGTCGGCGAAGGTGAGGGGCAGCGGGTGTGCGAGAGGGATCAGCTCTCCCGTGCGCTTGGCCGCCTGGATACCGGCCAGGCGCGCGGTGCCGATCACATCGCCCTTCGGGCCGTTGCCGCGCTCGATTGCAGCCGCGGTCTCGGGCGAGGTCCGCAACTGTGCCTCGGCGATCGCCCTCCGCTCAGTGGTTTCCTTGCCGCCGACGTCAACCATGCGCGCTGAGCCTGAGTCGTCCAGGTGAGTGAGCTCGCTCATCGCGCCCCCTTCGGAGTCGGCGACGGGGGTGGCGTTCCCTCGACCCAACGCCCGCGCTCGCCGTCCGCGGTGGCCACCACCTCGCGCTTCCAGATCGGCACCTCGGCCTTGATCCGGTCGATCGCATCGCGCGCACCGGCGAAGGCCTCGGCTCGGTGCGCGGCCGAGACGGCGACGATCACGCTCGACTCGCCCAGCGCGACCGCACCGATGCGATGCTCGGCGGCCGCCGCCTCGAGGCCATGGCGATCCAGGCAGTCGTGAAGGATCGCCCGGATCCGCTCTTCCGCCATCTCCCGGTAGGCCTCGTAGTCGAGGCGGCTGACCTCGCGCGTCGTGCCCTGAAAGCTGACGACCGCGCCGGCCGCGGGGCGTGAGACGAGGCGCGAGAGCGCCTCGATCGAGAGCGGCGCGTCGGTGACCCGCGCGTGCAGGTTCGCATCGGTGCTGCCCCCGCTGACCGGAGGCACCAGCGCCAGCTCGTCGCCGGGGGTCAGGGAGGTACCGCCGTCCGCGTAGTCCCGGTTGACCGCCATCGTCACAGGCATCCGCTCGAGCAGATCGCCCAGCTCGGGGCGCTCGGCGAGCCTCGCCAGCGCGTCGGCCACAGTTGCGCCGTCCTCCAGATCGACCTCGATCGAGTCGCTCCCAACGCGCTCGCGCAGCACGGCGAACAGTCGAACCGTGACCGTCATCGAGGCGATCCTACGGGGCCGACGCCCGGCAGGAGCTCGACCTCGATCCGGCTCCCGGCGAGGGGTGCATCGCCCTCAGCGCGCACTATCGCGAGGGCGTCGGCGCCGAGCATCGAGGTGAGCACATGCGAGCGTTGGTCGCCGGTGGGCCGGGCGTGCCAGCCGTCATCGCGAAGCGCGAGGGAGCAGCGCACTGCATGGTCGCGCCCGGGCGCCGTGGGCAGGTCCTCATCGAGGATCGCCGAGGCGCGGTCGGCCCTCTCCCCCACCCCGAGGTGGGCCCGGATCGCCGGGCGGACGAAGAGCAGGAAGGTCACCATCGCGGAGACGGGATTCCCCGGCAGGCCGAAGACCAGGGTGCCTCCCGGCGCCACCCCGAACCAGGTCGGCTTGCCCGGCTTCAGGGCGACGCGCCAGAAGACCCGCTCGACGCCGAGCTCCTCGAGAGCGCTCTTGACGTGGTCGTGCTCCCCCACCGAGACACCGCCCGAGATCACGGCAAGATCTCCATCAAGCGCGGCCTCAACTGCGTCCCGGGTCGCGATCGGATCGTCCCCGACGGTCTCGACGCCGCCGAGATCGGCGCCGGCCGCGAGCGCGAGCGACGGGATCGAGTAGGCGTTCGAGTTTCGGACCCCGCCCGGCCGGGGCGCATCCCCCGGCTCCAGCAGCTCATCGCCGGTCGTCAGGACTCGCGTGCGGGGACGGCGGGCGCAGCTGACCTCTGCCAGGCCAACCGCGGCGAGCACCCCCAGCTCGGCCGCGCCGATCGTCATCCCCCTGCGCAGGATCGGCGCTCCGGGCTCGATGTCCTCCCCGCTGCGCCGCACGTTCTTGCCCGGGTCGACCTCGACAGTCACCTCGACCCGTGCGTCATTTGTGGCCGTGTCCTCCACCCGCACCACCGAGTCGGCACCCTCGGGCAGCATCGCCCCGGTGGAGATCGCAATCGCCTGCCCGGCCTCGAGCGCCGACCCGGCCGGGTGGCCCGCTCGCGCCTCGTCCGCGATTCGCAGCGCCACCGGGGCAGTGGCGCTCGCGCCCGCGGTATCCGCGGCCCTGACGGCGAATCCGTCCATCGCGGAGTTGTCGAAGCCCGGTACCGGCTCGGCGCTCTCCACGTCCACGGCGAGCACCCTGCCGAGCGCCGCGCGCAGCGGCACCGGCTCCTCCTCCAGCGGCCTCACCCGCTCGAGCACCAAGCGGCGCGCTTCCGAGGGCTTGATCGGATTCTTCGGCACGGCGAAGGTCTCCTTGCAGTGACCCTAGACCATCCACGTCCCGCCCCGGCCTCGCTGCCTGTCAGCCGGCGCTGCATGGGTGCTGCCTATGCGCTCTGCATATGCAATGCTTATGCAAGGTGGCCGATCTGAGCTTGACCGAAGCGGCGCGGGCGATCGGCGTGAGCGTCGATACCCTGCGTCGCTGGGACCGTGCCGGGAAGCTGCGGACGACCAGGGACGAGCGCAACCGTCGCCTGGTCCCGGCCAGCGAGGTGGAGCGTCTGCGCACTGCCCCGGCGCGCCACCGCACCCGGGATTCGTTCTCGGCGCGCAACCGCTTTCCCGGCCGGATCAGCTCAGTCGAGGTGGACGGCGTGATGGCGCTGGTCGAGGTCGAGGCCGGGCCCCATCGCATCACTGCCGCGATCACGCGCGACGCGGTCGAGGAGCTGGGGCTCGCCGAGGGAACCCCGGCCACGGCGACCGTCAAGGCGACCTCGGTGATGATCGAAAGAGGAGAGGGGTGAGCCGGACGACGGTGCCGCTGATCGGTGCGGCGATCTGCCTGCTGGCGGTGGCGGGCTGCGGCGGCAGTGACGACGGGGGATCCGACCGGCTCGTCGTCTCGGCGGCCGCCTCCCTGCAGCAGGCCTTCACCGACTACTCGCACAGGGCGGGGATCGACGCCAAGGAGTCGTTTGGAGGATCCGACGAGCTGGCCGCCCAGATCCGGCAGGGGATCAAGCCCGACGTCTACGCCGCCGCGAATACGACGCTTCCCGACGAGCTCCACAAGGAGGATCTGGTCGGAAAGCCGCTCGTATTCGCGACCAACGCGCTGGTCCTGGCAGTCCCCGCGGGATCGCAGATCAGAACGATCGGGGAGTTGACCAAGCCCGGCACCGCCATCGCGATCGGCGATCCCGAGGTTCCCGTGGGCTCCTACACGAGGGAGGTCCTCGACAGGCTGCCCCCCGACCAGGCGAAGGCGATCCTCGCCAACGTGCGATCCGAGGAGCCCGACGTCAGCGGAATCGTCGGCAAGCTCACCCAGGGCGCGGTCGACGCGGGCTTCCTCTACGTCACGGACGTCACTGCGACCGATGGGGCGCTGCGGGCGATCCCGCTGGCCCCCGCGCTCGAGCCCGACGTAGCCTATGCAGCCGCGGTCGTCGCCGGGGCCGAGAACCCCGACGGGGCGAGGACATTCATCGACGGCCTGCTTCGCGGCGACGGGGCCGCGGCGCTGCAGCAGGCCGGCTTCAAGCCGCCGCGTTGAGGCGCGGGGCGTTCGCCTTCCTTCTGTTCGTCGCGCTCTGCGTGGTGCTGGCGTTCCTGACGCTGCCGATCGTCGCCATCTTCGCCGACACCTCGCCGGCCGACTTGATTCGCAGCCTCGGGGAGCCCGACGCCCGGGACGCGCTCTGGCTGAGCCTGAGGACCTCGCTCGCCGCCCTGGCGATCATCGTGGTCGTCGGGACGCCGGCGGCCTACCTGCTGGCGACGCGCGAGTTCCGCGGCCGCGAGGTCGTCGTGACGCTGGTCGAGCTGCCCTTGGTTCTGCCGCCGGCGGTGGCCGGGATCGCGCTGCTCGCCGCCTTCGGGCCGAAGGGGATCTTCGGCGGCGCGCTCGAGGACGCGGGCATCGCCCTCGTGCTCCAGACCGCCGGCGTGGTGGTCGCCCTCACCTTCGTGGCAGCGCCCTTCTACCTGCGCCAGGCGCAGGAGGCGTTCGCGGCCGTCGACCGCAAGCTGCTGGACGCCGCTCGAACGCTGGGGGCGAGCGAGGCCCGGGCCTTCGCACGGGTCGCCGTGCCCTGCGCGGGCCAGGGGATCAGCGCCGGCCTCGCCCTGGCCTGGGGCCGGGCGCTGGGCGAGTTCGGAGCGACGCTGATGTTCGCCGGCTCCTTCCCCGGCATCACCCAGACCGTGCCGCTGGCGATCTTCGCGCGCTTCAGCACCGACTTCACGGCCGCCCTGGCCCTCTCGGCGGTCCTGGTGATCGTCTCGGGCGCCCTGCTCCTATCGGTGAAGTTGCTGGGACGCTCCCCCCTGCTGGGCGGAGAGCGGGCGTGAGCGGCCTCGAGCTCCGTGTCCGGGATCACCTCCGCGGCGTGGAGCTGGACGCGGAGCTGCGGGTGAAGGAGGGAGGGTGCGTGGCGATCGTCGGACCCTCCGGAGCCGGCAAGTCGACCGTGTTGCGGATCGCCGCCGGGCTGCGGCGCCCCGAGCAAGGCCGTGTCGAGCTCGACGGGGAGGCCTGGCTGGACTCGGAGCGCGGCATCGACCTCCCGCCCGAGGAGCGCTCCTGCGGCTTCATGTTCCAGGACTACGCCCTCTTCCC
>DATGDO010000297.1:0-1845 GCA_035310805.1 Solirubrobacterales bacterium | reverse complement strand
AGCCCGGCGTGGGATCAAGTCGACGACGAGCAGTGGATCGCGGATCAGTTCATCCCGACCGTCGGCAAGCGCGGCGCCGCGGTGATCGAGGCGCGCGGCGCTTCCAGCGCCGCCTCGGCGGCCAACGCGGCAATCGACCACGTACACGACTGGGTGCTCGGCACGCCCGACGGCGACTGGGTCTCGATGGCGGTGGTCTCGGACGGCTCCTACGGAGTGGAGGAGGGCCTGATCTCGGGTGCTGCCTGCGAGTGCTCGGGCGGCGAGTGGAAGCGAGTCGAGGGGCTGGAGGTCCCGGACTTCTCCCGAGAGCGGATCGACACGACCGTCGCCGAGCTCGCGGAGGAGCGGGATGCGGTCAAGGGGCTGGGGCTGATCTGAGGGGCTTCGCGATCAGGTCGCGGCCACGAGCGGCCGCTAACCCGGGTGGTAGCCGTGGCCCTTGCGCTTGATGCGGCCGTCCTTCTCCAGTTCGGGCAGGACCCGATACAGGTAGTTCGGGTGGTTGAGCTTCATCTTCTTGCCGATCTCGGAGACCTTGATCCCCGGATTCTCGGTGATGATCTTCACGGCTTGGTCGGCTCGAGTGCCGCCGCGGCGTCGCCGGGCGGTGCCGGGCGGCCTGCCCGGCCTGCGCCTGACGCTCCGGCCGAGGCCCGCCAGCGCGGCCTCCACCTGGCGGCGCTCCTCATCGAGCTCGCGCAGACGACGCTCGAGCAGCGTCCTGGCCTGATCCACGGTGTTCGAAGGCCTAACCCTTGGCATGTGTGATGGGTCCTTTCTCCCTCTGGATGATAGTTACGTGACCGTAACGGTTAGCTTCAGCTGGCAATGAATGGTGATCGTCAGATGGTCGTGGTCGCCCGCGTGCTCCTCCCCGTGGGTCTCGACCGGCTCAGGGAGCGGTACGAGGTGCGGCAGGGAGGCCTCGACGTGACTCGCGACGCGCTGCTGGCGATCGCCCCCGGTGCCTGCGCGCTGGTGGCTGACCCGAGCGTCAGGGTCGACCCCGAGGTGCTCGACGCCTGCGGGGAGGATCTCCGGGTAGTAGCGAACTTCGCCGTCGGCCATGACAACGTCGATCTCGAGGCCTGCGGCGAGCGGGGGGTGATGGTCACGAACACGCCCGACGTGCTCACCGAGGCCACGGCCGAGCTCACGATCGCGTTGACGCTGGCGGCCGCGCGCAGGATGAGCGACGCCGAGCGGGACCTGCGCGCCGGGCGTTGGCGCGGCTGGGACCCGGCGGCCTACAGGGGCATCGAGATCTGGGGCTCCGTGGTCGGCGTGATCGGAATGGGCAGGATCGGGGCGCGCTACGCCAGGCTGGCCCATGGACTGGGCGCGAGCATCGTCTACGCGGGTCCCTCGGCCAAGCCGCAGGCCGAGAGCGAGCTGGGGGCTCGGCGACTCGAGCTCGACGAGCTCCTCGAGGCCGCCGACGTCGTCAGCGTGCACGCCCCGGCCAGCCCTGAGACTCGCGGGCTGATCGGCGGCGCCGAGCTGGAGCTGATCGGCCCCGGCGGGGTTCTCGTCAACACCTCCCGCGGTCCGCTGGTGGACTCCGACGCGGTCGCGTCGGCACTCGAGAGTGGCGCGCTCGGGGCCGCCGGCCTCGACGTCTACGAGACGGAGCCCGAGGTCTCACCCCGACTGCTCGAGGCACCCCGCTGTGTCCTGCTCCCGCACATCGGCTCGGCGACCGTTCCGTCGCGCGATGCGATGGCGAACGCGGTCGCCGACAACGTGATCGCGGCGCTCGAGGGGCGCGAGCCACCGTCCAGGGTTGCCTAGACGGCTTCGCCATCAAACGGCGGCGCAGCGGCCGCCACCACGAGTCGCTAC
>DATGDO010000296.1:0-3862 GCA_035310805.1 Solirubrobacterales bacterium | reverse complement strand
GTCCGGCAGACCGGCGGTCGCGGCCAGTACGGCCACGCGATCATCAACGTCGAGCCGGCGCCCGGCGAGGGCTTCGACTTCATCAACTCGATCAAGGGCGGGACGATCCCGTCCGAGTTCATCCCGTCCGTCGAGGCGGGCATCGAGGAGGCGCTGCAGTCGGGCGTCAAGGCCGGCTACCCGATGGTCGACGTCCGGGTGGAGCTGATCGACGGCTCCTACCACGATGTCGACTCCTCGGAGATGGCCTTCAAGATCGCCGGCTCGATGGCGGTCCAGGAGGCCGCTCGCAAGGCCAAGCCGGTGCTGCTCGAGCCGGTGATGTCGGTCGAGGTCGTTACGCCCGAGGAGTTCCTCGGCGAGGTGATCGGGGACCTCTCCCGGCGCCGGGGCAAGGTCCAGGGCCAGGAAACGCGAGGAAACGCGCTCGCCGTGCAGGCCTTCGTGCCCCTCGGGGAGATGTTCGGATACGCGACCGACCTGCGCTCGTCCACCCAGGGCCGCGCCAGCTACACGATGCAGTTCGAGCGCTACGAGGAAGTTCCGAAGAACATCGAGGACGAGATCGTCGAGCACCGCTCCGGCGAGCCCGTGGGGGCCGGTGCCTAGGCCCCGATGATCCGGCGGCGGTTTTGTGGCCGCCGTTGGTCGAGTCTGGCTATATTCCCCAGGTTGGTCAAGAGGCGAACGATTCGCCGGAAACAGCCACAAGACTTCGCAGCACAACCGACTTAAGACACCAACTAGACCCCCAAAGGAGCGAGATGTCCAAGGAGAAGTTCGAGCGCGATAAGCCGCACGTGAACGTCGGCACCATCGGCCATGTCGATCACGGCAAGACCACGCTTACCGCCGCGATCACGAAGACACTCGCCGACAAGGGCGGCACCGAGGTGAAGTCGTTCGACGAGATCGACAACGCGCCCGAGGAGAAGGAGCGCGGGATCACGATCGCCACCTCGCACGTCGAGTACGAGACCGACAACCGGCACTACGCCCACGTCGACTGCCCCGGCCACGCCGACTACGTCAAGAACATGATCACCGGCGCCGCGCAGATGGATGGCGCGATCCTGGTGGTCTCAGCTCCTGACGGCCCGATGCCCCAGACGCGCGAGCACATCCTGCTGGCCCGCCAGGTGAACGTCCCCTACGTGGTCGTCTACCTGAACAAGGTCGACATGGTCGACGACGAGGAGCTCCTCGAGCTGGTCGAGGAGGAGGTCCGCGACCTGCTCACCGAGTACGAGTTCCCGGGAGCCGACGTCCCGATCATCAAGGGCTCGGCGCTGAAGGCGCTCGAGGGCGACGAGGAGGCCAAGCAGTCGATTCTCGAGCTCGCCCAGGCCCTCGACGACTACATCCCGGAGCCCGAGCGCGACCTCGACAAGCCCTTCCTGATGCCGGTCGAGGACGTCTTCTCGATCACCGGCCGCGGCACCGTCGCGACCGGCCGGGTCGAGCAGGGCGTCGTCAACACCGGCAACGAGGTCGAGATCGTGGGGATCAAGGACACCACCAAGACCGTCGTCACCGGGGTCGAGATGTTTCGCAAGATCCTCGACGAGGGTCGCGCCGGCGACAACATCGGCGCCCTGCTCCGAGGCACGAAGCGCGAGGAGATCGAGCGCGGCCAGGTGCTCTGCAAGCCGGGCTCGATCACCCCGCACACGAAGTACAAGGCGGAGGTCTACTGCCTGAAGAAGGAGGAGGGCGGCCGCCACACGCCGTTCGTCTCCGGATATCGGCCGCAGTTCTACTTCCGCACGACTGACGTCACCGGCGTCGTCAAGCTGCCTGAGGGCCGTGAGTTCGTGGCGCCGGGTGAGAACGCCCAGATGGAGGTCGAGCTGATTCAGCCGATCGCAATGGACCAGGGCCTGCGGTTCGCGATCCGAGAGGGCGGGCGAACCGTCGGCTCGGGTGTCGTGACCGAGGTAATCGAATAGCTCTGACGGGCCCCTTCGGGGGCCCGTTCTCAGTGCGGCCCTCCCACCAGGGCAAAGGGCCGGGACAACTGCAAGACATACGACCAGGGGCGCGGCCCTATCTCCACCGGGGCGGCGCCCTAACTGCGCGAAGAGACCAGAACGGAACGAGCAAGTGGCTTCACTGACATCGGGAAAGATCAGGATCCGGCTGAAGGCGTACGACCACGACGCCATAGACCGGGCTGCCCAGGAGATCGTGGGAACCGCCGAGCGAACCGGCGCGACGGTGGCCGGGCCGATCCCGCTGCCGACCGACAAGCACGTCTACTGCGTGATCCGCTCGCCGTTCAAGGACAAGGACTCCCGCGAGCACTTCGAGATTCGCACCCACAAGCGGCTGATCGACATCCATCAGCCCACCCCGAAGACCGTCGACGAGCTGCAGCGGATGGAGACCCTCCCCGCCGGCGTCGACGTGGAGATCAGGCTGTGAGCGCGATCGTCGGAAAGAAGCTGGGCATGACCCGCCTCTTCCTCGAGGACGGCACCGCCGTGCCGGTCACGGTGATCGAGGCCGAGCCGAACAAGGTGACAGCGATCCGCAGGGCCGAGCGCGACGGCTACGACGCCGTCCAGCTGGCCGCGGTGGCGGTCGCCGACGACAAGCTCACCAAGGCCGAGGCCGGCCACCTGAAGAAGGCCGGAGCGCCGGCGATGCGCACCCTGGTCGAGTTCAGGGACGCCGAGGTCGGCGGCGGGCAGCAGGCCGGTGGGGGTGAGGGCGAGGAGCAGGCCGCCGAGGGCTCCGGCGGGCCGAAGGTCGGTGACGACGTCACCGTGGCGAGCTTCGAGCCCGGACAGCGCGTGAAGGTCTCAGCCGTCTCGATCGGCAAGGGCTTCCAGGGGACGATCAAGCGGCACAACTTCAGCCGGGGGCCCGAGTCCCACGGCTCCCACAACGTTCGCGCTCCGGGTTCGATCGGCGCGAGCGCCGACCCGGCACGCGTCTTCAAGGGCACGCGCATGCCGGGCCAGATGGGCTCCCGCCGCGTAACGCAGAGCGGCGCCCACGTGGTCGAGGTGGACGCCGAGCGCAACCTGCTCCTGATCCGGGGCTCGGTCCCCGGGGGCAAGAACGCCACCGTGGAGGTGCGCAGCGATGGCTGAGGCCGCCGGGAAGAGCACCGGAAAGGCCCCCAGCACGAAGTCGGCGGCCACAAAAAGCGCCGCCGGATCAAGCGCCGCGGTGAAGGCCACCGTCCTCGATGTGCAGAAGACGGGTCGCGCTGGCGCACGCCCTCGCACCAAGGCGGACCTGCCGAAGGAGATCTTCGGCGAGCCCTTCCACGAGGCCCTCGTGCACGAGGTCGCCCGCGCCGACCTGGCCGCGCGCCGCCGGGGCACGCATTCGAGCCTGACCCGCGGGGAGGTCGCGATGACCACCGCGAAGGCCTGGCGCCAGAAGGGCACTGGCCGCGCCCGCGCCGGTGCGCTGAGCGTGCCCCATCGCTACGGCGGCGGCGCCGCGTTCGGTCCCAAGCCGCGGCATTACACGGTGAAGGTCAACCGCAAGGCCCGCCGCAAGGCTCTGCGCGCTGCCCTCAGCGTGCATGCCGAGCGCGGCAGCGTCGCCGTCCTCGACGGCTCCACCTTCAGCGACCCCGCCACCAGGCAGGCGGCGGCCGCCCTCGGCAAGTGGGGCGCCGGCTCGCCGACCCTGGTCGTGATCGGCTCCGAGGAGGAGTCCGTGGCGAAGAGCTTCCGCAACATCGACGGGGTCACCGTCGCCCTGGCCGGCGCCACCGGGGTCGCCGACGTGATCGGCGCAGCCTCGCTGGTCGTCTCGGAGACGGCGCTCGAGGAGCTCCGGGGGAGGGCGAGCCACGCCAGCGAGCGCCCATCATCGGATGCGAAGCCGCGAGCGAAGCGCG
>DATGDO010000295.1:0-7209 GCA_035310805.1 Solirubrobacterales bacterium | reverse complement strand
CTTGCCGTCGACCTCGATCAGCAGGTTGTTTGAGCTGGCGACGCCGTTTCCGGCGGCCTCCGGCTGCTCGGGCTGCGCCTCCTCGGTCTGCTCCTCGGTCTGGGTGGTTGTGTCCATCTCGGGCACGGCCGCACAGTGTGGCAGACGCACCTCTCAGGCACGATGCCGCTCCACCAACGGCTTCCGGCGTTCCACTACCTTTGCGAGCGATGCCGATGCGCCAGACCAAGCGCGGCGAGGAGCGCACCCCCCTGAGCGGCGGCTACGAGGTGATCGTCTGTGGTGCGAGCTTCGCCGGGCTGACCGTGGCCAGGCAGCTGGCCGGCTCGGGCGCCCGCGTGCTGGTGCTGGATCGCTACGAGATCGGCGAGCGACAGACCTCGGCCTGCGGCATCCCAACGGCCTGGCTCGAGGCGATGGGGCTGGAGGAATCCGCCAGGCAGGAGTTCGGCGAGCTGGTCCTCCACACGCCGCACGGCAGCTCGCGCTACCAGCTGCCCTGGACCTTCTCCACCTTCGACTACCGCGAGCTCTGCGAGCTGCTCTGGGCCCAGTCGGATGCCGAGTTCGAGACCGCCAAGGTCAATGGGCGGACCGGCGAGACCGTCCACACCGACCGCGGCGACGTCTCCGCTCCCCTGATCGTGGACGCGCTGGGCTGGCGCCGCATTCTCGCCTCCTACGCCGGCTATCAGCCTCCCGACGCCCCGCTCTCCCGCGGCCTCGAGGTGCATCCCGACGGCGGCTCGGAGGACCTCGAGGTCTGGATCGACCGCCGCTACGTGCCCGCGGGCTACGGCTGGCGCTTTCCGGCGCGCGACGAACAGCGGATCGGCGTCGGCTCGTTCGACCCGCGCTTCCACGTCAAGGACACCACCGTGCTGCTCGCCGACGACCTCGACCGGCCGGCGGTCCGCTATCAGGGCAACTGGATCCCGCACAAGCTGCGACCGGGCACGGAGGACGGGATCTTCTTCGTCGGCGACTCGGCCGGTCACTGCATCCCGCTGACCGCCGAGGGGATCAGGACGGCCTTCTACTTCGGGATCAAGCTCGGCGACGAGCTCCGAGAGGTGGTCGAGGGCGGGCAGGGACGCGAGGACGCCCTCCGCAACTACGCCGAGTTCGTCGACGGGCACGAGTGGAAGTTCCGCTGGATGCTCCGGGCCCAGAAGCTGCTGCCGAAGCTGCCCCCCAGGGCACAGCGCGCCGTGATCCGCGCCTGCGGGCGCAAGCGCTTCGTCGACTGGGCCTTCGGCCACTACCTCCGCATCGCTCCGCCGGAGTTCGCGGGGCCCGCGCCGCAGAAGAGCGACCAGCGTGAGCCGCTCTCGGCGGCCGCGTAGCTCGAGACCCGGTAGTCAGCGAACGACCAGGTAGGTCCCGGCGAGCAGCAGCAGGACCCCGGCCACGCGCGAGACCGTCAGCGGCTCCCGGTCGAGGCCGAGAAACCCGATCCGGTCGAGCACCACGGAGGTGGTGAGCTGTCCGGTGACGGTCGCCGCGGCCACCGCCCCCGCGCCGATCTCGCTGACCAGCACGAGCGCCGAGAAGACGTAGGCGGCCCCCAGCGCGCCCCCGAGCAGGTAGTACCACTGGACGTCGGCCACGTCGCCGATCCCGCCCGCGCGGCCGCTCACCGCGACGATCGCTCCCAGCAGGATCGTCCCGACTGCGAACGAGATCGTCGCCGCCGCGAAGCTGCCGGTGGAACGGCCGAGGCCGGCGTTGATGGGTGCCTGCAGGGCAATACAGCCGCCTACGACGGCCATGATCAACACGGCGAAACCCCTGTCCATGGCGTGATCTTCGCCGATCCGGCGGCGTACCGACGGCCTGGCGCACCCGACGGCGAACTCGCTCGTCCGGCCTACCTACTTGGCAGCAAGCCAGTCCTTGCCGACGCCGACGTCGACCGTCAGCGGCGGATCCAGCTCGAAGGCCCGGCACATCTCCCGCTCGACCAGCTCCGAGGCGCCCTCCATCTCTCCGGACGGACCCTCGAAGAGGAGCTCGTCGTGGATCTGGAGGACGAGCCTCGTCTCCAGGTCTGATTCGTTGAGCGCCCGCCGGCAACCGACCATCGCGATCTTGATGATGTCCGCCGAGGTCCCCTGGATCGGCATGTTGACCGCGAGCCGCTCGCCCTGGCCGCGGACCTGCGGTCGGCCGGAGCGCAGCTCCGGGATCGGACGGCGGCGGCCGAGCAGGGTCGTCACGTAGCCGTCCTTCTTCGCCGACTCGATCGTCTCCTCGATGTAGCGCTTCACCGCCGGGAAGCGGTCGAAGTACCGCTCGATGTAGGCCGCCGCCTCCTCCTGCTCGATGTTGAGGCGGTCCGCCAGCCCATAGGCGGAGAGGCCGTAGGCGATCCCGTAGTTGACCATCTTGGCCTTCGAACGCTCGCCCGGGCCGACCGCCTCGGCATCGATGCCCAGGACCTCCGACGCGGTGGCCGCGTGGATGTCCTCGCCGCGGGCGAAGATCTCGCGCAGGGCGTCCTCGCCGGCGATCTGGGCGAGGATCCTCAGCTCGATCTGGTTGTAGTCGGCCGAGAGCAGGCGCTGGCCGCGAGGCGCGACGAAGCAGGAGCGGATCGGTCTCCCCTCCTCCGTGCGGATCGGGATGTTCTGAAGATTCGGGTTGGTGCTCGAGAGACGACCGGTGGCGGTCGCCGTCTGGTTGAAGGTGGTGTGCAGTCGCCCGGTGTCCGGGTCGATCAGCTCGGGGAGGGCGTCGAGGTAGGTGCTCTTCAGCTTGGTGAGCTCACGCCACTGCTCGACCTTGGCGACGATCTCGTGCTCGTCGCGGATCTGCGAGAGCACCCGCGCGTCGGTCGAGAACCCGGTCTTTCCGCGCCGCTTCTTGGTCAGACCGAGCTCGTCGAAGAGGACCTCGGCGAGCTGCTGGGGCGAACCGATCGTGAACTCGTGGCCGGCGAGCTCGAAGACCTCGGCCTGCAGCGTCTCAATCCGCTGTTCGAAGCCCTCGCCGATCTCGGCGAGGCGCTTCTGGTCGAGCAGCACGCCGGTCTGCTCCATCGTCGCCAGCACCTCGATCAGCGGCATCTCCACCTCGTCCATCAGCCGCTCGATCCCCTGCTCCTTCATCCCCTGCCGCTGGAGCTGAGCGATCTCCCAGACGAGGCGGGCCTCAGCGGCGGGATCTGGGGGCGGCTCCTCCCCCAGCTCGAGCTGCTCCGAGTCGGCGCCCTCCGATTCCTTTGACGCGGCGGCTAGGCCACGCTGGGCCGCGATGTCCACCAGGTCGTAGGTGCGGCGTGCGGGATCGAGCAGGTAGGCGCCGACCATCGTGTCGTGTCGCAGGTCGAGCCCATCGCCCGAGGCCGCCAGGAGGCCATGCCGGGCGCCGCCGCCGAGGCTCTTCAGGTCATGGCCGATCAGGCGCCGCTCCCCTACGGCCTCGACCAGTTCGATCAGGTCAGGGCACTCCCCCTCCACCAGCTTCTCCCCGTCGTAGCCGGCCCAGGCGGTGCCCTCGATCGCCAGCGAGACATCCCCCTCGGCGAGGTCCTCGATCGAGCCCTCCTCTGCCGTGGCGTCGAGCTCCTCCTCGACCTTCGCCTCGGGGACGAAGTCCGCGCCGAGCTCCTCCTCGAGGCGCTGGAGGATCACGCGCAGCTCGAACTCCCGCGCGACCTCCCTCAGCCGGCTCCGATCCATCTGCTTCGAGATCAGCTCGTCGAGGTCGAGCTCGACGTCGATGTCCGTGATTGCGGTGGCGAGCTGCTTCGAGATGCGGGCGTCCTCGGCGTGGTTGGTGAGGTTCTCCTTGCGCTTGGCGCCGGAGATCTTGCCGACGTTCGCCAGCACGCCCTCGAGGTCGCCGTACTCCTGGAGCAGCTGGGCGGCGGTCTTGTCGCCAATCCCGGGGACGCCGGGGATGTTGTCCGAGGTGTCGCCCTTCAGGCCGATCAGGTCGGTGACCAGCTCCGGGGGGACGCCGTAGCGCTCGATCACGCCCTCGCGGTCGTAGACCTTCGTGTCGGTGACCCCCCGCGAGGTGGTCATCACCCGGACCCCGTCCTCGACCAGCTGGTAGACATCGCGGTCGCCCGAGACGACCATCACCTGGATGCCCTGCTCGCGGGCGCGCTTCGTCAGCGAGGCGATCACGTCGTCCGCCTCGTAGCCTTCCACCCTGATGTTGGTGAAGCCGAAGGCCTCGGCGAGCGGCATCAGGTGGGGCCACTGGTCCCGCAGCAGGTCGGGGCGCGGCTTGCGCTCGGACTTGTAGGGCTCGTAGGTGAGGTCGCGGCCCGACCAGCCCGCGTCCCAGCAGACGACCACGGCCGCGGGGTCGCAGTCGATCAGCATCTTGGCGAACATCGAGGCGAGCCCGTAGATCGCATTGGTGGGGCGCCCGTCGTGGGTCGCGATCGACTCGGGAAGCGCGAAGAAGGCGCGGTACGCGAGTGAGTTGCCGTCGATCAGGAAGAGCTCGGCCGGCTTCCTGCTCGCCTTCGCCCCCTTCGCGGGAGCCTGCTTCTGGGTCGTGGCTGGCACGCGCCCATCATAGGAGCGGGTCGGGCCTCGCCGGAGGTGGCGGCCGGCCCGGCCCCCTCCATCTCGGGCACGGACTCGGTGGGCAGGCGCGCCAGCGCGCCCCCCTATCCTTTCCGCGCCATGGCTGCCTCCGCTCAGTACAGCGTCACCGTCCGGGTCGAGCTCGATGCGCGCCAGGAGCCGCTCGGCAAGCTGACCGCCCAGATCGCGGAAGCGGGCGGCGCGCTCCAGTCCGTCGACCTGATCCCCGGCGCGGGGGATGAGGGCAAGCGTGTGCGCGAGTTCACGATCGACGCGAACAGCCCCGAGCACTGGGAGCAGATCCTGCGCTCGATCGGCTCAACGCGCGGCGCGCGCATGCTCGGCTTCACCGACCGCACCTTCGAGATGCACAAGAAGGGCAAGATCGAGCAGCACAACAAGTACCCGCTGAAGACCCGCGACGATCTCTCGATGGCCTACACCCCGGGCGTCGCCCGGGTCTGCGAGTACATCGCGGCCGACAAGTCGAAGGCCTTCGACTTCACGATCAAGGCGAATACGGTCGCGGTGGTCTCCGACGGCTCGGCCGTGCTCGGCCTCGGCGACATCGGCCCGGAGGCGGCGATGCCGGTGATGGAGGGCAAGGCGATGCTCTTCAAGGAGTTCGCCGAGGTCGACGCCTTCCCGATCTGCCTGGCCACCAACGACCCCGAGGAGATCATTCAGACCGTGAAGCTGCTCGCGCCGACCTTCGGCGGCATCAACCTCGAGGACATCTCGGCGCCGCGCTGCTTCGAGATCGAGGAGCGCCTCAAGGAGGAGCTCGACATCCCGGTCTTCCACGACGACCAGCACGGCACCGCCGTCGTGGTGATGGCCGCGCTCTTCAACTCGCTGAAGATCGTCGGGAAGCCGATCGAGGGCCTGCGGGTCCTGGTGCTCGGCACGGGAGCCGCCGGGGTCGCCTGCACGAAGATGATGCAGGAGTCCGGGATCCGCGAGATCATCGGCTGCGACCGCCAGGGCGCGATCTCGACGGAGCGGGCCGACTACGCGGACGGCTCGATGTCGGGCATCAAGCGCTGGTTCGCCGAGAACACCAATGACGAGAAGCTCTCGGGCGGCCCGAACGAGGTGATCGAGGGCTGTGACCTCTTCATCGGGGTCTCCGGGCCCGGGCTGATCGAGCCGGAGTCGCTCGGGAAGATGAGCGATGACGCGATCGTCTTCGCGATGGCGAACCCCATTCCCGAGGTGATGCCCGAGGAGGCCGAGCGGTACGTGCGCATCATGGCCACCGGGCGCTCGGACTACCCGAACCAGATCAACAACGTGCTCTGCTTCCCCGGGATCTTCCGCGGCGCCCTCGACGCAGGCGCCCCACGGATCACCGAGGAGATGAAGCTGGCCGCCGCCCGTGGCATCGCCGAGGTGGTCACCGACGAGGACCTGGCCGAGGACTACATCATCCCTTCGGTCTTCAACCGCGACGTCGCGCCCGCGGTCGCGCAGGCGGTCGTCGAGGAAGCGAAGGAGGCCGGTCTCGCCCGCTTCTCGGCGGAAACGGGGACCTTCGAGATCGTCGACGGCGACGGGGCCTCCGCGGCGAGCGGCGCGGGTTAGGCTCGCCGAGCCAGGGCGGTGGGCTCTACGGGCCGGCGAATCACTATCCCTCGACCATCCAGGTGTCGGGCCTGTCCGGCACGGTCACGAACGTGAAGGTCACCCTCGTGGCCTTCAACTCGAGCAGCCCGATGACCTGGATCTGGTGATCACCGGCCCGAACGGCGAGGCGGTGATGCTGATCTCGGATGCCTGTGGCCCAAACCCGGCGACCGTCACCAACGACACCTTCACCTTCGACGACGGAGCGCAGACCTTCGTTCCCAACGGGGCGTCGTGCGGCAACGACCAGGTCGCGACCTACAAGCCCTCGAACTATCTCGGAGAGGACCTGAGCCCGACGACCTGAGCGCGGGGGGCGGCCCGGCGCCGCCCTACGTGAACGCGCTCTCCTTCCTCGCCGGCTCCTCGCCGAACGGCGCCTGGAGCCTCTATGCCCTCGACGACAACTCGGGCGGCTACGTCGGCTTCGGGATCATCGGCTGGGCGCTCACGCTGGATACGCAGGCTCCGGCGGCCGGCCAGCCCGCCACGCCCAGGAACTGCAAGAAGAAGCGGCGAAGCGCAAGCGCCGCGAAGAAGCGCTGCAAGAAGAAGCGCTGAGGGCCTGATTGCGGGGAGGCGCAGACGGCCCTCATTGCGGCACCTCGATCCGGTATCTGACCTCCGTGAACGTCCCCCGGGCGAAGGTCGTCTCCCGGGTCGCCCCGTCGAGCGTCCACCCGCTGGCCTCGTAGAAGCCGCGTGAGGTGTTCCACTCGGCCGTCCACAGGGTCACCTCGCGAAATCCGCGTGGCGAGAGCTCCTCCATCGCAGCCTCGACCAGCGCCCGGCCGAGACCTCTCCGCCAGGCGGCGGGCTCGGTGTAGAGCCGGTCGAGGAGGGCGACCCGAGTCGGGTCCGCGTCCGGGTCGGGGCTCGGGCAGAGCACGGCGACGGCGGCGATGCGGCCACGGCGCTCCGCAACGAGGCAGATCACGTCGGGGTCGGCGATCCATCTCTCCCATTCCTGAGGCGGCGAGGTCACGCTCGCCAGGCCGACCGGCGAGAGGTGCCGCGCCCAGGCCGCCCGGCCGGA
>DATGDO010000294.1:0-6422 GCA_035310805.1 Solirubrobacterales bacterium | reverse complement strand
GAGTTCGTATCGATCGACGGGGTCTTCGAGGACCCGGGCGAAGAGTACGAGCACGGCGGCTGGACCTTCGACGGTGATCTCCGAGAGCGTCCCGGAGGAGGTCGCGAAGCTGAAGGAGCGGATCAACGGCGTCATCCTGGTCGCCGACAGCGCCAGCCTGGTCGGAACGCTGCTCGAGCACGACCTGGTCTACGGCGGGACTCCTAGAGAGGGGGCGAAGCAAATGGACCAGCCCACGGCGGAGAATGCGCTGAAGGAGCTCGAGCCGCTGGTCGGGGAGTGGTCTCTGGAGGCGATCCCGCCGGGCGGCCCTCCCTGGCCGGGAGAGGGACATGCCACCTTCGAGTGGATGGAGGGGGCACCGTTTCTGATCGAGCGCTCGACCGTCGAGGGCGAGGCGCCGGACGGGGTCACCGTGATCGGCTGCGACGCGGCCAACGGCACCTACTTCCAGCTCTACTCGGACGAGCGCAACGTCTGCCGCGTCTACGAGATGAGCATCGGCGACGGGGAGTGGAATCTCTGGCGCGAGGGTGAGCCGTTCGGCCAGCGCTTCAGCGGCCGCTTCAGCGAGGACGGCAACCGGATCGACGGCCGCTGGGAGATCAAGACCGACAGCGGCTGGCAGACCGACTTCGATCTGAACTACGTCCGCGTCGGCTCAGTCCGGTAGCCGCTCCGGCCGCGGAGCCGAGCCGGCGCAGGCCCTCGCCTCTTGTGCGAGCGACCTGAACGTAATCGCCACCCTCTGAACGTGATCGCCACCCTGACGCCGGCCGCTCGCGTTCGGCCAGCTCGAGATCTGCGTGGGCGTCCATGCTTCTGCTCTGACTCATTCGTGCCGCCTTTCTGCTCGAGCGGCCGTCACATCGGACGCCTTTCGTTCGTCACTGCTATGACCGACCCCGACGAGAGGATGTGACGTGAACGAGCAGGACCTGCTGGCGGAGCGCTTCGAGTCCCACCGGGCCCACCTGCATTCCGTGGCCTACCGGATGCTGGGCTCGACCGGGGAGGCCGACGATGCCGTCCAGGAGGCCTGGCTGCGCCTGAGCCGCTCGGATTCCGACGAGGTCGACAACCTCCGCGCCTGGCTCACCACGGTGGTCGGCCGGGTGAGCCTTGACATGCTCCGCGTTCGCAAGGCGCGCCGCGAGGAGTTCGAGGGCACCACCCACCCCGAGCCGATCGTCAACGAGGTCACCGAGGAGAACCCCGCGGAGGAGACCGAGCTCGCCGACTCCGTCGGCCTCGCGATGCTGGTGGTCCTCGAGAACCTCTCCCCCGCCGAGCGGCTCGCTTTCGTGCTCCACGACATGTTCGCGGTCCCCTTCGACGAGATCGCCGAGATCACCGGGCGCTCGCCGGACGCCGCCAGGCAGCTGGCGAGCCGGGCGCGCCGCCGCGTCCGCGGGTCAGTGCCGCCTCGCGACACGGACCCGGAGCAGCAGCGCCGCGTGGTGGATGCCTTCCTGGCCGCGGCCCGAGCGGGCGACTTCGAGGGTCTGCTCCAGGTGCTCGACCCGGACGTCGTCTTCCGCGTGCACACCGTCGAGGGCGACCCCCGCGCTCGTCCGCCCGTTTCGGGCGCGGAGCAGGTCGCAAGCCGGGCCCTCCAGCGCGGCGCACCCTTCGCTCCGTACGCTCGCCCCGCCACCGTCAACGGCGCCCCGGGCGTGGTCGTCGAGGTCGGCGAGAGGCGGATCGGCGTCATGGGGTGCACCGTCAAGGATGGCCGGATCACCGCGATCGATTTGGTGCTCGAGCCGCTGCGCTAGCGCCGGGCGGTACCGAGCAGGGTCACGCCAGGGATCTCGAGGCCGTCCGCGGTTTCGTAGGCGCTGAGCGCCTCCCGCGCGTGCGCGCGGATCGCGTCGACCGTCTCGGGGGGCTGCGCCTCGAGCAGCTTCGTCAGTGGACCGGCGAGCGCTGCGGTCACCAGCCACCACTGATCGAAGGAGGCGCCGCGCCAGGGCGTCTCGACCTCCGTGATCTCGATGTCCTCGAGCTCCGCGTCGGAGAGGACGGCCAGGAGTCTCTCGGGTCCGTCGAGCGCGAACGGGCCGGGCAGGCCTGGCGGCGGGAAGGTACCTCCGAGCTGAGCGCCGACCGCATCGAGCATCGCGCCGAGCCAGGGATTGCGCTCACGCGGCCCCCAGACCGAGACGACCGCGCGGCCGTCGGGCTTGAGCACCCGCCGGATCTCGCGCGCAGCCTGCCTCGGATCGGGGACGAGCATGATCCCCTCGCGGCAGAGCACTGCGTCGTAGGACTCGTCGGGCTGGTCGATCCGCTCGAGGTCGAGCTCGAGGGTCGTCACGTTGCCGAGCCCCCGGTCCTCGGCCCGGGCCGCGGCGATCGCGGTCATCTCCGGCGCCACATCCGAGAGGACGACCTCGCCGTCGGGCCCGACTCGCTCCGCAGCGGCGATGCCGAGGCCGCCGGGACCGCAGGCCAACTCGAGCACGCGGTCGCCGGTCTTGAGCCCGACAGCCGCGAGCATTGCGGTGGTCATTTCCGCAGCCCGCCTGTCAACGAAGTCCGCGTTCTGCTCCCAGCCCGGGGCGACGGCTCCCCACATCACGTGCAGGCCGCTCCTGAGCTCGTTGGGGTCGCCAGTCGGTGCCTGCTGTCCGCTCTCCACGATCACTCTCCCTTATTCCTCGGTAATTGAGTACTCGTTGCGAGTAATGAATTCAGCGGTAGACTAGCGAATCATGGCGAAGGCTGCGGAGACGAAGGCCAAGACCCGCCCCTACCACTCCCCGCGCCGCAAGCAGCAGGCCGAGGCGACGCGCAGCGCGATCCTCGACGCGGCAGAGCGCCTCTTCATCCGGGACGGCTATGTCGCCACCTCGATGGCCACGATCGCTGAGGAGGCCGGCGTCGCGCCGAAGACCGTCTACATCGCGTTCGAGACGAAGAGCGGGCTTCTGCGCGCACTTTGGCACCGGAACCTGCGGGGTGGCCGAGAGGATGTCCCGGTCGCGGACCAGGCCTGGTTCCGAGAGGTGATCGAGGAGTCCGATCCCGAGAGGGCCCTGCGGCTCAACGCGCGCAACTCGCGTCAGGTGAAGACCAGGATCGCCCCGCTCGGTGAGGTGATCTTCAATGCCGCCGCCGCCGATCCCGAGATCAAGAGGCTTGTCGAGCGGATCTGGTCGGACTTCTACGACAACCAGCGCGACGTCGTGAAGGCACTGCACGAGCGCGGGGTCCTGAAGCCGGGCCTGGGCGTGGACCGGGCGGCCGACGTCCTCTGGACGCTCAACCACCCGAACGTCTACCTGCTGCTCCTGGAGTCGAGGGGGTGGACGCCGGAGGAATACGAGCGCTGGCTGGGCGACATCAGCTGCGCCGAGCTCCTCGGGGATGGCGGGCGCTCCAAGCCCGGGCGATGAGGGGGAATGACTTTCGCCGAGCTCGCTGGTACGCGGTGCGCCCGGCGGCCAATCGCAAGCCCGCGACCTACCGCTGCCCCCTCTGCGGCGGCATGCTCCCCGCGCTCAGCGAGCACATGCTGGTCTACCCGGAGGGCGATGCCTCGCGCCGCCGGCACGCGCACTCAGCCTGCGTGATGTCGGCCCGGAAACAGGGCCGATTGCCACTGCGCGAGGAGGTCGAGCCTCGACCTCCGGGCCTGCTCGCCAAGCTGCTGCGCCGTGGTTAACGTAGGCACTCCGATGGCCCTGAAGAAGATCGGCATCGTCGCCGCCTCGGCGCTCTGCTCGATCAACCTCTGGACGGGAGCGCCTTTGTTCGCTGTCTGGGTCGGGTCCAAGGTCCAGGGGAACCTCAACAACCTGAGCATGACCGCGATCTTCTCGGTCATAGCGGTGCTCGCCGCGCTGGTCTTCCTGCTCGCCTTCATCCTCACCTGGCTGAACGGGAAGTACGACGAGATCACGGGTCGTCCAGCCGGCGCGCGCCAGACGTCCCCCTGGCTGCGCAGCATGCGCGACGAGCGAGAGCACGACGTGCGCGAGAAGTACGGGATCAGCGCCGTCGAGCGCGTGCTGGTGGTCACCGTGGTGGCCGCCGCGCTGGCGTTCGAGATCTGGTTCTTCTTCTTCGCGGGCTCCTCGCTCCCCAATGCCTGAGGGCACGAGTCGGAGCGACTCGCCTAGCCTTGGCCCGGTGGAGCCGGAGACGCACCGGTTCGAGGACGACGGCGGGATCCCGAACTCACCCTGCCTGTGCTGGTCTACCACGATGTCGACGGAGCCCGGGACGCGGCGGAATGCGAGGAGCTCTTCGCGGATAACGGCTGGCTCGGTGCCTGGCGGGACGGCATCTTCTCCTTCCATCATTTTCACTCGACGGCACACGAGGTGCTCGGCATCGTCGCCGGACGGGCAAGGGTCATGCTCGGCGGACCCGGCGGGCACCTCTTCGAGGTCGAGCAGGGCGACGTCCTCGTCCTGCCCGCCGGAACCGGTCACTGCAACCAGGGTTCGAGCGGGGACCTGCTGGTGATCGGGGCCTATTCGGACGGAATGGCATGGGACATCCGGCGTGGCGATCCGGCCGAGCACGACGAGGCGGTGGCCAACATTCGCGCGGTACCGCTCCCCCGCACTGATCCCGTCCAGGGCTCCGGCGGCCAGCTGATCAAGCTCTGGCGAGACGCGGCCTGATGCGCTGGCTTGTCGACGCGATGAACGTGATCGGCACCCGCCCCGACGGCTGGTGGAAGGACCGTCACGCGGCGATGCTCCGCCTGGTCGACCAGCTCGAGCGCTGGGTCGCCGCAACGGGCGAGGACGTCACCGTCGTCTTCGAGCGAGCCCCGTCGCCGCCGATCACCTCGCCGGTGATCGAGATCGCCCATGCTCCCCGGCCTGGGCCAAACTCCGCGGACGAGGAGATCGTTCGCCTGCTTCGCGACGATCCAGATCCGGAGGGAATCCGGGTGGTGACATCCGATCGCGACCTTGCCGATCAGGTCCGCTTCTTCAATGCGACGGTTGAGCCGGCCGAGGCGTTTCGGCGCCAGCTCGAGGATGCGTAGGCGCTACACGAGCCGCTCGCAGATCTCCCTGCGAGTGACTCCCTCCGTCGTCGAGGATCGAGAGCGCGAGCCTGTTTGCGGAACTGGAAGATGGAGCCGGCCGGTTTCGAACCGGCGTCCTCGGCCACGAGCGATCGGCGTCTACAGGTGTAGCCGGCGCTTTGCTCTCGCCCTTCGACCTCCGCTGCCGGCGGGAGATGCCGGAGGGCCAAGTCCCTTCGATGTCCCCGGGCGGTCGGGACGAGCCGACCGGGTGAGCCCGATTCTGACGCCGGGATCCCACCCCTCGGGCTCGGGTGGGCCGACGCTCGCTACCTAGCTTCTAACTAAGCGGCGAGGGCGAACTCGTGGTCCGCACGTATTGGTTGGTCCCGGTGTTTAACGAGGCCTCCGGGAACCTCGACCTGCAACCTGATCGCACGGATGACCAAGTCGATTCCAATTTCGGCCCCGTGCTATGTCGAATGACAATGGTAGCCGTGGGGCGTTCAACGCCCGGTCCGCTGCTTCGGGGCGCTGGTGAGGTATGTCGCCGCCATGTCCGCGTCGCCGTGGTCACCGGCGCCCTGGACGAGGCGGTTCTTGATCGCCTCGAGCATGGGCAGCTCGAGGTGATGCCGCCTGGCCGCCTCCAGGACGATGCCGGCGTCCTTGGCGGCGAGCGAGAGCTTGAAGGCCGGCTCGAAGCTTCGGTCGATCATCATCTTGCCCTTGATCTGGGCGTACGCGTTGTCGATCGGGCCGCCCGAGATCGTCTCCAGGAACTGGGCGGGGTCGACGTCGATCCCCTCGGCGAAGGCGATCGTCTCCCCCAGCCCCTCGATCAGCGAGACGAGCCAGGCGTTGATCACGAGCTTCATCCGAGTGCCGGCGCCCGCCTCTCCCAGCCAGACAGACTTCTGGGCGACGGCATCGAATATCGGCTCACAGAGCCCACGCGCCTGATCGGGGCCTGAGCCGAGCACAGTCAACTTGCCCTGCTCGGCGGGCTGCTTGGTCCCGACCACCGGAGCGTCGACGAACGCCAGACCGTGCTCCTCCGCCAGCGCCGCGCAGCTTTCGGTCCCCTCGATGCCGATCGTGCTCATCTGCAGCCAGGTCGCGTCGCCGCCCGCGCCGGCGAGGGCGCCCTCCGGGCCCTGCATGGTGTCCTTCACTGCATCCGCGTCGCTGAGGATCGTGAGGATCACCTTGGCGCCGGAGGCGGCCTCGGTCGCCGTGTCGAGGACCTCGACCCCGTCGTCGGCGAGGGGTTCGGCCTTCTCGCGCGAGCGGTTCCAGGCCCGGACTTCGATTCCCGCCTTCGCCATGTGGCGTGCCATCGGCAGGCCCATCGTGCCGCCTGCGCCGAGGACCGCGACTGTGCCGGTGTCGTTCACTCCCGGAAGCTACCCGTCCGGGCTGATCGGCG
>DATGDO010000293.1:0-8395 GCA_035310805.1 Solirubrobacterales bacterium | reverse complement strand
TTCCCGGCTTGATGAACACCACGCTCGCCACCGGCGTGGTCCGGGCGAGTAACCGTCCCGACGGCCCCCTCACTCTGACGTGCTCGCCGCTGAACGTCACCCGCTCGCGCCCGAGGTTCGAGAAGCAGACGGTTGCCGCATGAGCGGCCCTCGTCCGAGGGCTCAGGTTGAACTTGATCTCGCCGGCGTGCGCGTTGGCCGACCCGGCGGCGATCTCACCGGCTGCATCCGTGATGACTGCCTGGAGCCCCACATGGACGTCCGTGTTCATCACCATTCGCAACCGGTCGGCGCCCGCGGGCACACGTAAGACCGGCTGGCAAGTCGAACCGCCGGGAGGGGCGGACAGCGTCCCCGAGAGCGGCGCCACGCCGTTGGTGCCCGCGACCACCGGATGGCGCCCAAGCGAGAACGCGACTATCGCCGCAACGATGATCAGGACGCCGGCTGCGGCGGCGGCCAGGCGGCCCGGCATCCGCTAATCGGATCGGCGCAGGCCGAGGATGCTGAGCAGAAACGAAGTGAAGAAGATCTCTGCGCCGACCGTGATCAGGGTCGCGCCGAGTACCGCAAGACGCTGTTCCGCCAGGCTGCCGAAGCCGCGATCGATCCAGATCCCGACCATGACCCCTCCCAGGATGAACCCCGCCGCTGCGATGCCGCCTCCCAGAAGGAGACCGTGCTCGAGCCGGTAGCGCGCGCGCATGCGAGCGAACCAGGCGTCCTGTTCGTTCAGGTAGTAGACGCCGTAGGCGAGGGCGCACAATCCCAAGGCGACGACCTGGGTGCCGAGGATCAGCAGCAGCGCACCGCCGATCAGCGCGTGGATGTCCCACTGATGGCCGAAGGCGGACACGTGTGCCAGGACCCCGATGATGATCAGCGTGCCGAGCGCTGCCATGGCTGCCCCCGGTATCAGGAACAGGTGCTTTGGGCTGTGGACCAGGAGGAAGCGCAGGTGCCTCCACCCATCGCTCCAGGTGGACAGCTTCGACTCGCCAGACCGCGGTCGATACGCGATCGGGAACTGGCGAATGTCGAGCCCTGCCTTCGCGGCCCGGATCACCATCTCCGAGGCGAGCTCCATTCCGGTCGTTCTCAACTCGAGCTGGGGCAGCACCTCCCGGCGGATGGCCCGCATTCCGCAGTGCGCGTCGTTCACCTTCGTACCGAAGAGGCGATTGAGCAGGCCGGTGAGCACCGGGTTGCCGACATGGCGGTGCAGCCAGGGCATCGCGTCGGGCTGAATGTGCTTCATGCGGTCGCCGAGGACCATGTCGGCACCGCCCTCGAGCGATTCGACGAAGCGGGGAAGCTCTCCCGCGTCGTAGGTCATGTCGGCGTCGAGCATCACGATGTAGCGACCGCGGGCGGCGGCCAGGCCCGCCAGGTAGGCGCTGCCATATCCACGCCTCGGCTCGAGCACCACCCGCGCCCCCGCCCTTGCTGCCAACTCTCCGCTCCCATCGGTCGATCCGTTGTCGACGACGACGATCTCCCCGTCATGGTCGCCGTCCGCGAGCGCCTTGCGCGCCGCGGTGACGCATGCCTCGATGGACTCCGCCTCGTTCAAGCAGGGGATCACGAACGAAATCTCGAGCGTCGAGGATTCCGCCGGACGTGGCGCCGTTTCGATAGCGGTGATGCTGTTCACACCGAGCCTCCACGGGTCAGTGTACGTCGGAACCGGCCGCCGGGTCCTGGATACAGTGCCGCGATGCCCGCCACCCGACTGGGTTACTGCAAGCTCTGCGAGGTCTCGGATTTCGCCGCTCCGGAGCTCGCCGAGCTGATTCGGGACGTCTATGCATCGGACCGCGAGCACTTCGGCGAGGCGGACTTCCCGGTTGGACGCGAGTACCGCAAGTACTGGGAGGTGGCGATGACGCTCCGCGCCTTCGGCGCCTTCGGCGCCCTCCGCGACGACGCCCGGGTGCTGGGTGTGGGCGCGGGTCACGAGGCGACGATCTACTGGCTCACCCGGCACGTCGGCGAGGTCGTCGCGACCGATCTCTACGAGCGCGAGGACGTCTGGTCCGAGAGCGACTCGAGCTCGGAGATGCTCACCGACCCCGGCCGCTACTGGGACGGTCCGTGGGACCCCGAGCGGCTCGAGGTCCGCCACATGAGCGGGCTGGAGCTGTCCTACGAGGACGAGTCCTTCGACGCGATCTTCTCCTCCAGCTCGATCGAGCACTTCGGGGACTTCGCCGACGTCAGGCGGAGCGTCGAGGAGATGTTCCGGGTCCTGCGACCCGGCGGGGTGGTCGCCCTGGCGACGGAGTTCCGGCTCGAGGGCCCGGGGCCCGGGGAGCCCGGCCTGCTGCGCTTCGACGAGCCCGAGCTCAGGTCGCTGCTGCTCGACGGTCTCTGGTGGGATCCCGCCACCCCGCTCGAGACGACGGTCTCCGAGGAGACGCTCGCGGCGCCCGTCCCGATCGAGGAGGCGATGGCCGACCTGGCGTCGGGAAGGCGGGGATGGAGGCGCTACCCGCACGTCGTCCTCCGGGACGGGGAGTACCTCTGGACCAGCATCCACGTCGCCTTGGTCAAGTCGCGGCTCACGGCCGGCGAGTGGCGCCGTCGGGCATCCAGTCTGCCGCCGAAGCGCCCGCTGCGCACCCGCCTGGCCCGGCGGGCGCTCCCACCCCTGTCGGGACTCCGAGCCCGGCTACGCCGAAGCGGAGCGCGGACATGACCGAGGGCGCGGCGGCGCCGCGCCGAGCGAGGATCTGGCCGGCGGCGATGAGGACCGGGTTCAGCGTGGCGCGACGGCTCGGATACATCCCCACGGAGTGGAGTCGCCGTGCCAGGCTGATCTCCCACCTGGGAGCGACACTGGTGCTCGACGTCGGCGCCCACCTGGGCGACTGGTCCGATCAGCTCCGCCGTGCGGGATACGAGGGCAGGATCGTGTCCTTCGAGCCGCTCGCCGCCGGCTATGCGCGGCTCGAGGCGGCCGCAGCATCGGATCCGAACTGGGTCTGCAGGCGCATCGCCGTCGGCGATCGGGATGGCACCGTGGAGATGAACGTCTCCGAGAACCCGCAGAGCAGCTCGCTTCTCTCGATCAGCGAGCGCCACCGGCGGAGCGCACCGGAGTCCGCATACGTGTCGAGGGAGCGAGTTCCGATGACGCGGCTGGACACCATCTGGGATCAGTTGGCCACCTCCTCCGACCGGGTCTTCATCAAGCTCGACGTGCAGGGATTCGAGTTGCATGCGCTGCGCGGCGCCGAGGCGTCGCTCGCGAGCGTCGTCGGCCTGCACGTGGAGCTGTCACTGGTTCCCCTCTACGAGGATGGGCCCCTGTACCTGGAGGTCGTCGAGAACCTTCGCGACAGGGGGTTCCGGCTGGCGGGTGTCGACCCGGTCCTTGAAGACGCGGAGACTGGCGAGCTGCTGCAGATGGACGGGATCTTCGTCCGCGACCAGGCTGCCGGGGAGGGAGGCGGCGCCCGTCAGTAGTCCTGGCCGAGCGCGTCGAGGTCCGCCCGCACCATCATCTCGACCAGCTCCTCGAAGCTCGTTCGCGCCTCCCAGCCGAGGTCGCGCTTCGCCTTCGCGGGATCGGCCACGACCTCCTCGATGTCGGCGGGCCTGGCAAGGTCCGGATCGATCCGGACGTGGTCCTCGCGCTTCAAATCGACGCAGGCGAAGGCGGCGTCGACGAAGTCGCCGACCGAGTGGGAGACGCCGGTCCCGATCACGTAGTCGTCGGGCTCGTCTCGCTGCAGCATCAACCACATCGCCTCCACGTACTCCTTCGCGTAGCCCCAGTCCCGGCGCACGTCGAGGTTGCCCAGCACCAGCTCGTCGGTCAGCCCGAGCTTGATCGAGGCGACGCCCTTGCTGATCCGCCGGGTGACGAAAGCGGCGCCCCGCCGCGGGGACTCGTGGTTGAAGAGGATCCCGGAGCTGGCGTGGAGCCCGAAGCTCTCGCGGTAGTTGACGGTGATGAAGTGGCCGTAGACCTTCGCCACCCCGTAGGGACTGCGCGGGTAGAAGGGGGTCCTCTCGGTCTGCGGGACCTCGCGCGCCCGGCCGAACATCTCCGAGGAGGAGGCCTGGTAGAAGCGTGCCTCGGGGCAGGTCTCGCGGATTCCCTCGAGCAGCCGGGTCACCCCGACGGCGGTGTACTCGGCGGTGGCGACCGCCAGCCGCCAAGACTCGGCGACCGACGACAGCGCGGCCAGGTTGTAGATCTCGTCCGGCTCGGTCCTGCGCAGGACGCTGACCAGCGAGTGCTCGTCCAGCAGGTCGCCGGGGAAGAGCTCGATCCTGTCCGCGATCGACTCGAGGCGCTCGAAGGGCCGGTCGGTCGAGCCGTGCACCAGGCCGTTGACCTCGTAGCCCTTCTCGAGCAGGAGCTCGGCGAGGTAGCTGCCGTCCTGCCCGCTGATGCCGGTGATCAGGGCGCGGGTCACAGCTCGAGCAGCTCCGCGTATCGCTCGGCGACCCGGGCGAAGGAGTTCCTCGCCGCGTAGGCGTTCTGGGCCTCCCGGGCCTGGTCGCGCAGCGAGCCGTCCCCGGCCGCCGCCGCGATCCGCTCGGCGAGCTCGACCGCGGTGCACTCGGGGGCGATCGGCAGCACTACCGGCGGGGGAAACTCCTCCGACCATCCCGCCCCCGCTGCGACGACCGGAATCCGCGCCGCGATGCAATCGCAGACGGCGTCCCACTCACCGGCGCCGGCGTCTGCTCCGTCGGTCAGCACCGCGACCGGGTTGGCGAGGCCGGCATCGAGACGGCCGAGTGCCTCCCGGAGCTTCGGGTTGGAGGGCCCGATCGAGATCAGTCCGGCTCTCCCGTTCGAGCGCGCGGGATCGGATGACGGCGTCTCCGGGATCGCCCTCGGCACGATCTCCGTGGGGGCGGCCTCGTCGGGGCGCTCCAGCCGCATGATCTCGGCCTGCCGGCGGGAGTGGACGAGGACCCGCTGGGCGTGGGATTGGACCTCGCGGGTCATGCTCAGGGTGCGGTTCTGCTCCGGGTGGTCGTACGGGACCCGGAGCAGGTAGTCACGGGGGATTCGGTCGCCGTACATCTCGATCAACTTGTTCTCAAGCCAGTAGGGGTCGTAGAGGAAGCGGCGCCTGTGCATCTGGACGTAGAGCGGCAGCAGCCGGACGTCGTGCACGAGGGCGATCCCGGGCAGCTTCAGCACCGACTCGAGGGCGGGGAGGTGTCCCGGCCCGCCGCCGAGCACGTAGAGGCAGCGGTCGTAGCCCCGGAGGCCGCGACGCCAGGCGAACTCGTCCTCGCTCAGGATCCGCAGCCTCGGGTCCTCCGGGCTCTCCGGGCCCGGACCCTGCTCCTCGACGGGGACGACGACGTCGACGTCGGCGCACTCGACGAGCTCTCCGACCAGCCGGCGGCTGTAGGCGGCGGCCGAGCCGTCCGAGCTCCACGGCGTCACCAGCGCGAGCCGCTTGCGCCTGGGCCGCGGGCCGTGCCCGTTGCGCCGGAGGTGCCGGAGCGGGACCTCGCCCGCCCGCTCGTAGCCCTCGACCGTCCGCCGTGCCACGCGCTCCCAGGTGTGGAGGGCAAGCCGGCGGCGAGAGCGCTCGCGCAGGCGCTCCAGCGCCGCCGGGTCAACCAGGACCTCGCCCAGGCCGCGGGCGATGTCCGCCGGGTCCGCCGGGTCGAAGGTCCCCTCCCGGTCGCCGAGCAGCTCGGGGATCGAGGAGGTGTTGCTGGCGGCAACCGGAGCGTCGCACGACATCGCCTCCAGGATCGGCAGCCCCGCCCCCTCGTAGAGCGAGGGGAAGATGAAGAGCGCGCAGCTCCGGTAGAGCGCGGCGAGCTCCTCCTCCGTGACGAAGCCCGTCAGCGCGATCTCGTCGTTCTCGATCCCCAGGGATCGCGCGAAGGTGCGAAGCTCGAAGCGGCGCAGCGGCCCGATCCGGCAGACGATGACCAGCTGGTGCTCCCGCCGCAGGAAGGCCGGGAGCTGGGCGTAGCCCCTGATCGTCCCCTCCATGTTCTTGCGGGCGTCGTCGCCGCCGACGTAGAGAAGGAAGCCCGCTCGGATCCTCGGCCGCTGGCGCTGGAGCAGCGCCACGGCCTCCTCACGCGTTGCGACCAGCGACGAGTGGTGTACCGAGACGCCCGAGTCGATCACCGTGATCCGCTCCTCGGGGATGCTGAGGCGCTCCATCGCATCGTCGGCGGTCCGCTGCGAGATCGTCAGCACCTGCTGTGCCGTGCGGATCAGCCCCAGGCGTGCAAGCCACGCCGTTCCCATTGCACCCCAGGAGGACTGGCTGAGGTAGTCCTCGCGCATCACCAGCGGGATCAGGTCGTAGAGCGTCACCACCAGCCGCGCCTCGCTCTGCCGGATCCAGGCGGGCCAGACCTCGTCGAGGTCCATGATCATCTCGAAGGGCGACATGACGTGGTAGGTCCCGGGGACCGGGTGACCCGCCGCGCGGGTCGTGCGGTGCCAGCTGATCAACCCCGAGCCCTCCACCGCTCTCATCGAGGGAGGAATGGGCGCGGTCCGGTCGAGGCCGATCGCCCCGATCGCCTCCGGCGCAAGGTCGACGAGCGCCTTGGTGTGCTCGGCGACGTAGCGAGCGACCCCGCGTTCGCCGTGGGCCGCGCTCTGAGTCCCGCGAGCGTCCAGCCAGACGGAGCCTGGCGCCATCTCAGCCGCTGGGAGGACCGGACGCGACCTCGTCGGCCTCTCGCGACCCGGCCCCCGCCGGGCCGGACCGCTCGAGCAGCGCCCGGATCGCGGCCAGCTCCTCCTCGATCGCGGTGAGCCGCTCGTCCACCGCCTCGAGCTCGCCGCCGAGGTGGGTGACCGACTCGACCGAAGCCGTTCCCAGGCGCTGGGTCTGGCTGCTCAGCTCGCCGAGCTGGTCATGGAGGACGAGGTAGGCGAGCACACCGAATGCCCTGCGCATCCGCGAGACCAGAATCGCGAGCAGGCGCCTGACCGCCAGAACGGCGCGCCGCGCGGGTGTGGTTGCCTCCGTCATGCGATCGCGTTTCCGGGTAAAGACGCTAGGCCAGGGGCGGGCCGGCCAGAAGGATACGGTCTTCCTCTGGGAGCGAGCGCCCAGCGAGCTGGCGGTAGTGGGCGCGGAACAGGCGCGCCGTGTGGTCGAAGCTGAACCGTTCGCCGCGCGTTCTGCCCCGCTCCGCGAGCGTCTGGCGCAGGATCGGATCGCGCCAGAGCCGCAGCACGCACTCGGCGATCTCCTCCCGGTCGCCCGGGTCGAACAGCAGGCCGGCGTCGCCGACCAGGTCGGGCAGGCTCGTCGCCGACGACGAGGCGACCGGCAGGCGCGCGGAGAATGCCTCGCAGATCGGCAGACCCCAGCCCTCGAAGCGGCTCGGAAAGACGAGCGCGGTCGCCAGCACGTAGAGGCCGCGCAGCTCCAGCGGGCTGACGAACCCCGGGAAGCTGGTGGTCTCCGCCAGGCCGAGCTCGCGCGCGCGCCTCTCGATCCGCTCGAAATGGCGTCCTCTCCTGCCGGGACAGATCAGCGGGATCGCGATCCCCTCCCGGTCCCGGATCAGGGCGAGCGCTTCGAGCAGCATCTCGTGGTTCTTGTGGGCCCAGGTCTGCGCCGGGTAGAGCAGGAACCGGTCGGGCAGCGACAGCCGCCTCCGCAGCTCCTCCAGGTCGCGCTGCGACGGCTGCGGGTACTCCCAGAGCACCGAGCCCCAGGGGACCACGCAGACCTTGTCGTCGTCCAGGCCGTAATGGTCGATCAGGTCGCTCTTGCCCCACGAGGTCATCGCGACCACCAGCTCGGCGCGCTCGCAGTGCGTTCGATAGATCCGCTCGCGACGCTCCCGCTCCCAGTGGCTGAAGAACTCGGGGAAGTGCAGGTGCTGGAGGTCGTGGGGCTGATAGATGCTGGGGACGTCGGTGATGAACGCGTCCTGGATCGGGAAGTGCACGAGGTCGACGCCTGCCCGCTCGACCGTTCCATCGGAGGGGCGGACGCTGAAGCGAGGCCCGATCGCCGGCACTCTCTCCGCCAGCCCCCTGGCGACCGCCCTGGACAGGCGGCTCACCCGGCCGCTGCGGGATGCCAGCAGGCGGCTCGGGCCGCGGAGATAGGGCCGAAGCCACTCGTCCCTCCCGGAATGGACGAGGAAGAGGTACTCCTCGTCCCCGTCGTCGAGTTTCGAGAGGCCGGCGGCGATCCCGATCAGGACCTGCTCGACGCCACCGAACTGTCCGGCGGCGAGCCGGGCGTCTATGGCGACGCGCAGCGGCGTCATCCGGAGGCCGATGCGTACGCTGCGGGCGTGAACGCGTCTCGCCCGAGGGTCTCGGCCGTGATCCCGAACCACAACGGAGCCACGGCGCGCAACGGCCTCACGTACCTGGAGCTGATCCTCCCGTCCTTGCGCCGGCAGACGTTCAGGGACT
>DATGDO010000292.1:0-1614 GCA_035310805.1 Solirubrobacterales bacterium | reverse complement strand
GGACCGGCCGCTCCGGGAGCGCTATGACGTGGTCATCGTCGGCGGCGGCTCGCACGGGCTGGCGACGGCCTACTACCTGACCCAGCGCGGGATCACGGACGTCTGCGTGCTGGAGCAGGGCTACATCGGGTCGGGCGCAGCGGGCCGCAACACCGCGATTCTGCGCTCCAACTACCGGACGGCAGAAGGCGCCCGCTTCTACGAGCGCAGCCTGCGGCTCTACGAGCGGCTCTCGGCCGAGCTCGGCTACAACCTGATGTTCTCCCAGCGCGGCCACCTGACGCTCGCGCACAACGACCGCAGCGAGGCCGTCCTCAGCGAGCGCGCCGGGGTAAACCGGCTGCTGGGGATCGACAGCCGGATGATCGGCCGCGAGCAGATCCAGGACCTCACCCCCGCGATCAGGCTCTCGCCGGATGCCCTCCATCCGGTGCGCTCCGCCCTCTATCACCCCCCGGGCGGGACGATCCGCCACGACGCCGTGGTCTGGGGGCTCGCCCGCGGCGCCGATCGAGGCGGGGCCGAGATCCATCCGCACACCGAGGCCACGGGAATCGAGCGCGCCAACGGCAGGGTGACCGGCGTCGAGACCCCGCAGGGCCGGATCGCCGCCGGCACCGTGGTGAGCTGCGCCGCGGGCTGGTCCACCCAAGTCGCCGCCATGGCGGGCGTGCCGCTGCCGATCACCACGCACATCCTGCAGGCCTTCGTCACCGAGCCCCTCAAGCCCCTGCTCGACGTGGTGGTCGTCTCGGCGGACCTCCACGTCTACATCTCCCAGACCGACCGGGGCGAGTTCCTGGTCGGAGCCGAGATCGAGCCCTGGACCACCTACCGGCAGCAGGGCACGCTCAACTTCCTGGAGGAGGCCTCGCGCAACACGCTCGAGCTCTTCCCGCAGCTCGAGCGGGCCCGAATGCTCCGGAGCTGGGCCGGGCTCTGCGACGTCAGCCCCGACTACAGCCCGATCCTCGGCGCCACCGAGGTCGAGGGCTTCCTGATCAGCGCGGGCTGGGGGACCTACGGCTTCAAGGCCGCACCGATCGTCGGCTCGACGCTGGCCGAGCTGATCGGCACCGGCGAGACCCCCGCCCTGATCGCCCCCTTCTCGCTGGAGCGCTTCTACCGCGACGAGCTGGTCTCCGAGCTGGCGGCCGCCGCCACCAGCCACTGATGGCCGCGCCGGGCGGTGGGAGGACCGCTCGCCTGCTGATCTCCTGCCCGGACCGCCCCGGGATCGTCGCGGCGGTCTCGAGCTTCCTCTTCCGCCACGGCGCCAACATCGTCAGCTCCGACCAGCACTCCACCGACCCCGAGGCAGGCCGGTTCTTCATGCGCATGGAGTTCTCGGCCGCCGACATGGACCTGCAGGGCGATGATCTCGAGGCCGCCTTCCGGCTGGACGTCGCGGACAGCTTCGAGATGCGCTGGCGGATGTCCCACCCGGGGGACCGCAAGCGGATGGCGATCCTCGTCTCCCGCTACGAGCACTGCGTGCTCGACCTGCTCTGGCGGTGGCGGCGAGGGTCGCTGGATGCGGACCTGGTGCTGGTCGCCTCCAACCATCCCGATCTGGAGGACGACGTGCGCTCCTTCGGGGTCCCGTATGAGCAC
>DATGDO010000291.1:0-7676 GCA_035310805.1 Solirubrobacterales bacterium | reverse complement strand
CTCGACCCCGCCGGCTATCTGGGCTCGGCGGAGGCATTCATCGATCGGGCCCTGTCACGCTATCGGGGGGATCGTGACCGTTGACCTTGATCACACGCTGGAGGGTCCCGAGGGCGCTCCGGCGATCGCCTTCTCCAACTCGCTTGGCACCACGGGCCTGATCTGGGACGTGCAGGCGGCAGCCCTCTCGAAGCAGCTGCGGGTGCTCCGCTACGACATCCGGGGCCACGGCGGCACGGCGGCGCCGCCCGGTCCGTATTCGGTGCCGGAGCTCGCCGGCGACCTGCTGGCGCTGCTTGACCGGCTCGAGCTGGAGCGGGTCTCGTTCTGCGGGCTCTCGATCGGGGGGATGATCGGCATGTGGCTCGGGGTCAACGCTCCGGATCGAATCGAGCGTCTGGTGATCTGCTGCACCGCGATGCGGCTCCCCCCGCCCGAGATGTGGACCGAGCGCGCCGCGCTGGTCCGGATCGAGGGCATGGGGGCGGTGGTCGACGCGACGATGGAGCGCTGGTTCACCCCGGCCTTCCCGGAGCGAAGCCCGGAGCTGGTGAAGCGGATCAGGGAGACCTTCCTGATCACCGATCCGGAGGGATACGCCGGATGCTGTGAGGCCCTGGCCGGGTTCGACATGACCGGCGAGCTCGGGGCGGTGCGGGCGCCGACGCTGGTGATCGCCGGCGAAGAGGACCCGGTCGGGACGCCGGAGCGCGCCGCCGCGATCGCGGCGGAGGTGCTCGACTCGCGGCTCGTCGTCCTTCCCGAGGCGCGCCACCTGGCCGCCGTGGAGCAGGCCGATGCCGTCACCGCTGAGCTCGAGCGGCACCTCGGTGTGGAGGCCGCAGCGTGACCGATCAGCACGATCGCGGCATGGAGGTCCGGCGCGAGGTGCTCGGCGACGAGCACGTCGACGAGGCGGTCTCCAAGACCACCGAGTTCACCGCGGACTTCCAGGACCTGATCACGCGCTACGCCTGGGGCGAGATCTGGGCAAGGCCCGGCCTCGACCGTCGCACCCGAAGCGCCATCACCCTGACCGCGCTGATCGCGATGGGGCGGTTCGACGAGGTCCCCATGCATCTTCGCTCGGCCCGCCGGAACGGCCTCAGCGACGACGAGATCAAGGAGGTGCTGCTGCAGTCGGCGATCTACTGCGGGGTGCCGGCGGCCAACAAGGCCTTCGCGATCGCGACCGAGGTGCTCGCGGAGGAGCCCGGATGAGCCCGGCGATCGGGATGGTGGGCCTGGGTGAGGCCGGTTCCGCGATCGCCGCCGATCTGCTCGCCGCGGGGGCGTCGGTCCGCGGCTGGGACCCGGTCGCTTCGGGGCCGGACGGGGTCGAGCAGGCGAGGGACGCGGCGGACGCGGCGGCCGGAACCGAAGTCGTGCTGAGCGCCAACTCCGCGGCGGTCGCAGTCGAGGCGGCGCAGTCCGTCGCCCCCGCCCTGCGCGGTGGCCAGGTGTTCGCCGATCTCAACAGCTCCGCCCCGGCGCTCAAGCGGGATGTCGCCGAGCTGATCGGCCGAACGGGTGCCCTGTTCGCCGACGTCGCCCTGATCGGCCCGGTCCCCGGGAAGGGACTGCAAACGCCGGCCCTGGTCTCGGGGAGCGGCGCCGAGCGGTTCGCCGCGACGATGGCACCACTCGGCATGCCGCTCACGCTCGTCGGCGCGGAGCCGGGCGCGGCAGCCGCCCGCAAGCTCGCCCGGAGCGTCTTCGCGAAGGGGCTGGCGGCGGCGATCGGCGAGTCGCTCGCCGCGGCGGGGCGGCTCGGGTTCGAGGACTGGCTCCACGCCGAGCTCGAGCGTACGCTCGAGAGTGCAGACGCGGCGCTGCTCCAGCGCCTGATCGAGGGCAGCAGACGCCACGCGGCCCGCCGTGGGGACGAGATGGCGGCTGCCGTCGGCATGCTCGAGGAGGCCGGGGGTGGAGCCGCGGATCGCGTCCGCCAGCGAGGCCTGGCTTCGGTCGCTTGCGAGGGAGTCCGAGGCCGGGGCGAGAGGATGAGCAAGCCCCTCGGGGATCTCGCCCACATCGGGCACGCCGAGCTGTTGACGCCGGAGCCGGAGCGCTCGCTGGAGTTCTTCACGCAGGTGCTCGGCATGGAGGAGGAGGCGCGCGAGGGCCAGTCCGTCTACCTGCGTGGCTGGGGCGATTACCAGCGCTACTGCCTGAAGCTCACCGAGTCCGGCCGGGCGGGCCTCGGCCACATGGCGCTGCGGGCCTGCAGCCCGAGGGCGCTGGAGAGCCGCGCGACCGCGATCGGGTCGGCCGGGCGGGGGATCGGCTGGATCGATGGCGACATCGGCCACGGACCCGCCTACCGGTTCACCGACCCCGATGGCCACCCGATGGAGATCTACTACGAGGCCGAGCGCTACTCGCCGCCCGAGCACCTGCGCCCCTCGCTCAAGAACCAGCCCCAGCGCTATACCGGCCGCGGCGCCTCCATCAAGCGGCTCGACCACGTCAACCTGCTGGCCCAGGACGTGCGCGCGAACCGCGACTTCGCCGAGCAGGTCCTGGGCTACCGCCTCTACGAGCGGATCCAGCTCGACGACGGCAGCGAGGCCGGTGCCTGGATGAGCCTCTCGATCGCCGCCCACGAGCTGATCTACGTCCGCGACGCCTACGGCGCCCGCGGCCGGCTGCACCACCTCGCCTTCTGGGTCGACACCCGCGAGGAGGTGCTGCGCGCCGCCGACCTCTTCCTGGACAACGAGATCCAGATCGAGGCCGCGCCCTCGAAGCACGCGATCGCCCAGGGCTTCTTCCTCTATGGCTTCGAGCCCGGCGGCAACCGGGTGGAGGTGACGACGGGCGGCTACTTCGTCTTCGACCCCGATCCCGAGGCGACCGTCTGGACCGAGGCCGAACGCGCCAAGGGCCAGGCCTGGGGCGTGAAGACGGTCGAGAGCTTCCATACCTACGGCACGCCGATCATCGAGGAGCCGGTCAGGACGTGAGCGCCACCGGCCAGGCCGTCGAGACGCCCTCGGACGCGGCACGCGAGCTGGTTCGCGGCGCTTTCGACCTCCACGTCCACATCTCGCCGGACGTGGTCGAGCGCCGCATCGACGACATCGGCCTGGCGCGGCGCTTCGCGGAGCGCAGCCTGGCCGGGTTCGTCCTCAAGTCGCACTACACCTCGACCGCCGAGCGCGCCTCGGTCGTCCGGGCGGCCGTGCCGGGCGTTCAGGTGCTCGGGGCGATCGTCCTCAATCGAGCCGTTGGCGGAGTCAATCCCGTTGCGGTCGAGATCGCGGCACGGGAGGGAGCTCGCAAGGTCTGGCTGCCCACCGTCGACTCCGAGAACGAGCGCGCCCACCTGGCAGCGGCGGGACCCGAGGCGAAGCTGCCGGTCTGGTCGAAGCTCGAATTCGAGCTCCGCGAGAAGGGGATCGGCGCCGAGCCGGTGCCGGTGCTCGATGCCGACGGCAAGGTACGCCCCGAGACCCGCGACGTGTTGGCGCTCGCCGCCGAGCATGGGATGGTGCTCTCCACTGGCCACGTCTCCGCCTCCGATGCGCTCACCGTCGTCCACTCGGCGCTGGCGGAGGGGGTCGAGAACGTCGTCGTCACGCACCCCGACTATCCCGGCCAGGCGATCCCGGTCGACGACCAGGTCGAGCTCGCCCGGAAGGGAGCGATGATCGAGCGTTGCTTCACCACGCCCTACACGGGCAAGTGCAGCTGGGAGCAATGGCTCGAGGGGACCCGTGCGGTTGGCCCCGAGCGCACGGTCCTCTCCAGCGACCTCGGCCAGGTCAGGAACCCGCCGGTCGAGGACGGGTTGCCGCTGATGGCGGAGAAGCTGCTCGAGGCCGGGTTCAGCGAGGACGAGGTCCGCACCATGGCGGTCGACAACACGCGCAGTCTCGCGGGGGTCGAGGCCCTGTGAGCCGCCGGGTCCTGGCGGTCGGTGCCCATGCGGCCGACTTCGTCTGGCGCGCCGGGGGCGCTCTCGCACTCGCGGCCGAGGGCGGCGGCAGCGCCAGCGTGATCGCCCTCTCCTACGGCGAGAAGGGCGAGTCGGGCGAGCTCTGGAAGGAGGAGGGCCAGACGATCGAGAAGGTGAAGAGGATCCGCCACGCCGAGGCCGAGGCGGCCGCCAGGGCCCTCGGAGCGGACTTCCGCTGCCTCGACCTCGGCGATTACCCGCTCGAGGTCGAGAGCGACGGGCTGACGCGGCTCGTCGAGGCGATCCGCGAGCTCGCCCCGGACGTCCTGCTCACCCACACCGACCGCGACCCCTTCAACCCGGACCACCCGGTCGCCTTTCGGGCGGTCGAGCGCGCCCGGGCACTCGCCGCCGGCGCGGGGGTGGCGAGCGCCTTCCCGGTCATCAAGCCGCCCCACTTCCTGCTCTTCGAGCCCCACCAGCCCGAGCTCTGCAACTTCACCCCGACCGTCCTCCTCGACATCACCGCGGTGTTCGAGAAGAAGGTGGCGGCGATGGCCGAGATGCGCTCGCAGCAATACCTGCAGACCTACTATGCGCAGCGCGCCGAGCAGCGCGGCAACCACGCGCGCCGGGTCTCGGGCGAAGGGGAGATCCGGCAGGCCGAGGCGTTCATGCGCGTCGTCCCGAACGTGGCGAGGGAGCTGTGACCGTCTACGGCGAGTTGCGCGAGCTCGGATCCGCAACCGTCTACGAGGCCTCCGGCCGGCAGGGCATCGTCGACCTCGAGCTGATCCAGGTGATCCCCGGCTCGCGCGTCGCCGGCCCCGCCCGCATCGCGCGCTGCGCCCAGGGCGACAACCTGATGGTGCACGCGGTCATGGACCGCCTCGAGCCGGGCGAGGTGCTGGTCCTGACGATGCCGGAGGCCGAGCCGGTTGCGCTGATCGGCGAGTTGCTCGCCACCCAGGCGAAGGTGCGAGGGGCAGCGGCGATCCTGGTCGATGCCTCCGTGCGCGACGTCGAGGAGCTGCGCGCGCTCGGCCTGCCGGTCTGGGCACGCTGGGTGCGGGTGCGGGGGGCCGACAAGGCCGAGGCCGGCACGCTCGACCAGCCGGTGGAGGTGGGCGGCGCGCGCATCGCTCCCGGCGACGCCGTCGTCCTCGACGCGGACGGCGCCGTCGTCGTGGCGGCGGCGCGGCTGGACGAGGTGCTGCAGGCCTCGCGCGAGCGGGCCGAGCGCGAGCGCCTCAAACGCGAGCAGCTCGAGGCCGGCGCCCTTTCCTACGACCTCGACGGGCTCCGCGGGCTGGTCGAGGGCTAATCGGTCTGATAATTTGACGCATCGCCCGGCACGGCCTGGATTCGGCGTGTGAATGGGCAGTCTGGCGCTCTTGGTGAAGCTTCAGGAGGAGAGAGTGGAGTGACGATCACGCTCAGCACGGGCGCCCGCGCCAGCCTCGATGCGATCTGCGACACCTTCGTCCCGGGCGAGAGCGGTCTGCCCTCGGCGACCGAGATCGGCGTGCCGGACGTGATCCTGGAGGCGATCGGCGCCAACCCGAGCGCGGACGTCCGCGACGGGTTCGCCGGGCTGATCGAGGGCTGGGATCCGGAGTTCGCCGCGCGCTCCCAGGCCGACCGCGAGAGGGTCCTGCTCGGCTGGTGCGACTCCGACGACGTCATGCAGCGGGCCGCCTTCCAGGCGCTGCGCAAGCTGGCGATGGTCATGTACTACACGATCCCCTGGCAGGGGGAGGGGCGCAATCCGGTGGACGAGGCGATCGGCTACCCGGGCCCGTTGGGCCCGCCGAAGGACCCTCCGCCGAAGACGATCAAGCCCCTCCAGATCCGCGAGGACACCGAGCTCGACTGCGATGTCGTCGTCGTCGGCTCGGGCGCCGGCGGCGGCACGGCCGCCGGGGTGCTGGCGAAGGCCGGGCTCGACGTGGTGGTGATCGAGGCCGGAGGCTATTTCAGCGAGGAGGACTTCGACGGCGCCGAGCTCAACGGCTACGTTCGCCTCTACCTCGGCGGGGGCGGGGTGCCGACCCCTGATCAGAGCATCGGCTTGCTGGCCGGCTTCTGCCTCGGCGGCGGGACGACCGTCAACTACACCTGGTGCTTCCGGCCGCCGGACCACGTGCGCCAGGACTGGAAGGACCGCTTCTCCCTCGACGAGTGGGTCGGGGAGGACTTCGACCAGAGCCTCGAGGCGGTCTGGGACCGGATCCACGTCAACTCCGAGAACAGCATGCCGTCGCTGCGCGACGAGCGCTTCCGGGAGGGCCTCACCAAGCTCGGCTGGGACTCCCAGGTGATGCAGCGAAACGTCCAGGGGTGCAGCGAGGAGATCTGCGGGCACTGCCACTACGGCTGTCCGATCGGCGCCAAGCAGTCGACCTTCAAGACCTGGCTCCAGGACGCCTATGACGCGGGCGCCCGAATCGTCGTCAACGCACCGGTCGAGAGGGTGCTGATCGAGGGCGGCGAGGCCAAGGGCGTCGAGGCGCGGACCATTGACGGCCACAAGCTGACGGTGCGCGCCCGCGCGGTCGCGGCGGCCGCCGGCGCGCTCAACACGCCGGCCCTGCTGGTTCGCTCCGGCCTCGGCAACCCGAACGTCGGCAAGAACCTGATGATCCACCCGGTGCTCCTGGTCTGGGCGATCTTCGAGCAGGAGGTGCTGCCCTGGACGGGAGTCTTCGGCTCCACCTTCTGCGACGAGTTCCTCGACATGGGCGAGGGCTACGGCGTCAAGTACATGCACGCCTCGGCGCACCCCTCCGACCTCGCCGTCTTCGCCCCCTGGCGCGGCGCCGGCGAGAGCGCCGAGCTGATGGGGAGCCTGCGCTACACGGGCGGCTTCGGGGCGCTGCAGCGGGCCCGCGACGCTGGCGAGGTGGTCGTCGGCGACGACGGGCTGCCGGCGCCGATCTGGCACCTCTCCGACTTCGATCGCGAGATCATGCGCAAGGGCCTCGACGGGATGGCCCAGGTCCTCGAGGCCGGCGGCGCCCGGCGGATCTACACCTCGCACTCCGGCTGGGTCTCCTACGACCCCGGCAACGGCGGGCGCGAGCAGATGCTGAAGGCCGCCGACGACTGCGGCTGGGGTCCCGCCCAGGTGACCCTGGGCTCGTTCCACCTGATGGGGACCGCTCACATGAGCGGCTCCCGGGAGACCTCGGTCTGCGATCCCGCCGGCGAGTCCTGGGACGCGAAGAACCTCTTCGTCGTCGACGGCGCCGTCCTGCCGACGGCGCTGGGCGTGAATCCGATGATCACGATCGAGGCGGCGGCCCACAAGATCGCCCGCGGCCTGGCGGCGAGGCTGACTTGAGCGGGGGAAGAGATCTCGACGAGCGGAAGGAGTCAGTGATGGCGACGGCGACCAAGGCGGGTACCGAGAAGCAGATGTTCGTCGGGGGCTCCTGGCAGGGCTCCTCCGACGGCGGCACCTTCGAGACCAAGGACCCGGCGAGCGGCGAGGTTCTCGCCACCGTGCCCGAGGCGACCAGCAAGGACGTCGACGACGCGGTCGACGCGGCGCGTGCCGCCTTCGAGTCCGAGGAGTGGGCGGGGCTACCGCCCGCGGCCAAGGCGAAGCTGCTCTGGCGCATGGGTGACCTGGTCGAGGAGCATGCGGCCGAGATCGCCGAGCTCGAGACGCGCGACCAGGGCAAGCCGATCGGCATCGCACAGATGGTGATGGGCGGGGTAGCGGAGCACTTCCGCTACTACGCCGGCTGGGTCACCAAGATCGAGGGCGAGA
>DATGDO010000290.1:0-1955 GCA_035310805.1 Solirubrobacterales bacterium | reverse complement strand
GGCCGGTGCTGGACCTCGAGCGTGCGGTCTCGCAGCTCCAGCAACTCGCCATCGTGGAGCGGTCTGGTGACCCTCGTCTTCGAGCCCCAGGCGCGAAAGCTGCCAGTCACCTGCCGCAGCGCGGTAACCACCTCCTCGGAGATGCCGTGGCGCAGCATCAACGCGGCCGCCTCCGCGTCGTCGCGCTCGGCGTCGTCGCCGAAGTTCTCGACGAAGGGAGCGACGAGATCCAGGGCGGCCACCTCGGCGCCCGAGCGTTTGGCGACGATGTCGACCAGGCCGAGGTGATCGATGTGCTGGTGGGTGATGATCACCAGGTCGAGGTCCTCTATCCGGTGGCCGAGCGCCTGCAGCTGCCGCTCCAGCTCGTCGAGTGCCTTGCCGGAGTTCGGGCCGGCGTCGACCAGGGCGAGCGGCTCGTCCTCGAGCAGGTAGCAGTTGACGCGACCGACCTGGAACGGGGTCGGGATACGCATCACCCGGATGCCGGCGTCGGCGATCTTCCGCCAGACCTCCGGCGGGGCGTCATCCGGGTTCGCCATCAGACGGGTCGCGCCGAGACTTGGCCCCGCATCAGCTCCTCGGGTCCCCCTGCGGAGCACACCGGGATGATCACGAGCGGATCAAGTCCAGGACCTCGTCGCGCTTCGCCTCCATGTCCTCGCGCGAGACGAGCGACTCGAGGTTGAGGCGGAGGAGCGGCTCGGTGTTGGAGGGGCGCACGTTGAAGTGCCAGTCGGCGTAGTCCACCGAGACACCGTCCAGCCAGCCGATCTCTCCGTCGGAGTAGCGCTCGGCGATCTCGCGCATCTTCGCGTCCTGGTCGGCGACCTCGGAGTTGATCTCGCCGGAGATGAAGTAGCGGGCGCGGAACTCGGCCATCAGGTCGGACAGCGAACGGCCCTCGCGGGAGACGAGCTCGAGGATGAGCAGGGCGGGGATGGTGCCGGAGTCGGCGCAGTAGAAGTCGCGGAAGTAGTAGTGGCCGGAGACCTCGCCGCCGAAGACCGCTTCGGCCTCGCGCATGCGGATCTTGAAGAACGCGTGCCCGACGCGGCTCAGCTCTGACCTGCCCCCGGCGGCAGCAACGGTGTCGGGGACGGCCCGGCTCGAGCGGGGGTCGTAGAGGACAGTGGCACCGGGCTGCTTGGCGAGCGCGGCGCGGGCCAAGAGAGCGCAGACGAAGTCGCCGTCGCAGAAGGTGCCCTCGCCGTCGATGAAGAAGCAGCGGTCGGCGTCGCCGTCCCAGGCGATCGCCAGGTCGACGGCCTCCGACTTGACCCGCTCGATGATGAATCGCCGGTTCTCCTCGAGCAAGGGGTTCGGCTCGCGGTCGGGGAAGTTGCCGTCGGGCTGCCAGTAGGTCGTGGTGACCTCGAGGTTGAGCCGGTCGAGCAGAGGCCCGACCATCGGGCCGGCCATCCCGTTGCCGCCGTCGGCGAGGATCCGGAGCGGCCCGATCGCGTCCGGATCGACGATGCCGAGCATGTGCTCGTGGAAGGCGGGGTAGATGTCGATCTCCTCGACGGACCCGCCCCCCAGCGGCTCCGGCAGGCCGGCCTCGATCTCCGCCCGGACGTCCTGGATCCCGGCGTCGCCCGAAAGCGCCAGGGCGCCCTCCCTGATCAGCTTCACCCCGGTGTAGGGCTTGGGGTTGTGCGACGCCGTGACCATCGCACCGCCGTCCAGCTCGTGAGATCCGACCAGGAAGTAGCTGATCTCGGTGGCGATCTGCCCGGCGTCGAGGACGGTGACCCCCTCCTCGACCAGCCCCTGCCGAACCGCGGCGGCCATCTCTGGCGCCGTCAGGCGCATGTCGCGGCCGAGTCCGATCCGGAGCTCCGACGTCTGCTTCCCACGAAGCCTGGCGAGCACCCGCGCGAAGCCGCGCCCGATCAGCCGGGCGGTGCCGGCATCCATCTCCTCGCCGAAGACCCCGCGGATGTCGTAGGCCT
>DATGDO010000289.1:0-3769 GCA_035310805.1 Solirubrobacterales bacterium | reverse complement strand
GAACGAGTTCGACATCACGAAGCTCGGGTGCCCGGTGGCGTTGCCGAGGTTGAGCAGGCGCCCCTCGGAGAGGACGATGACCGAATGGCCGTCCGAGAACCGCCACTCGTCGACCTGCGGCTTGATCTCGATCCTCTCGATTCCGTCGACCCGCTGGAGGCCGGCCATGTCGATCTCGTTGTCGAAGTGGCCGATGTTCCCGACGATCGCCTGGTGCTTCATCGCGGCCATGTGGTCGACGGTGATCACGTCCTTGTTGCCGGTGGCGGTCACGAAGATGTCCGCCTCTCCGAGCACGCTCTCGAGAGCCCTGACCTCGTAGCCCTGCATCGCCGCCTGGAGCGCGCAGATCGGGTCGATCTCGGTGACGATCACCCGGGCGCCCTGACCGCGCAGGGACTCGGCACAGCCCTTGCCGACGTCCCCGAAGCCGCAGATGACGGCCGTCTTGCCGCCGATCATCACGTCGGTGGCGCGGTTGATCCCGTCGATCAGGGAGTGGCGGCAGCCGTAGATGTTGTCGAACTTCGACTTGGTGACCGAGTCGTTCACGTTGATCGCCGGGAAGAGCAGCGTGCCGTTCGCCTGCCGCTCGTAGAGCCGGGTCACGCCGGTCGTCGTCTCCTCGGTGACGCCCTTGATCCCTTCGGCCATCTGGGTGAAGCGTTGCGGCTCCGCCTCGAGGCTCGCGCGCAGGATCTCCAGGATCACCGTCTCCTCCTCGGACCGGGCGGTCTCTGGGCCGGGCACCGCGCCCGCGGCCTCGTACTCCACGCCGAGGTGGACGAGCAGCGTCGCGTCGCCGCCGTCGTCGAGCAGCATGTTGGGACCGGTCTCGCCGTCGGGGCCGGGCTCCGGCCAGGTGAGGGCGTGGCCGGTGCACCACCAGTACTCCGCCAGCGTCTCACCCTTCCAGGCGAAGACCGGAACGCCCCGCGGGTCCTTCGGCGTCCCCTCGGGGCCCACCGCGACGGCGGCCGCGGCGTGATCCTGGGTCGAGAAGATGTTGCAGCTCGCCCAGCGCACTTCGGCGCCGAGCGCGACCAGCGTCTCGATCAGCACGGCGGTCTGCACGGTCATGTGAAGGGAGCCGGTGATCCTGGCGCCCTTGAGCGGCTGCGAGTCCGCAAACTCGGCGCGGGTCGCCATCAGGCCCGGCATCTCATGCTCGGCCAGCCGAATCTCCTTGCGGCCGAACTCGGCCAGCGAGATGTCGGCCACCTTGAAGTCGAGGCCGGTGGCGGTCGGTGCGCTGGTGGCGGTGCTCATGCGGTGATTGATCTCCTGGATCGAGAGTTGAGGATGATCAAGGCTACAGGGGGTTACGGTGCGGGCATGGAGGACGGCATCCGCGTCGCAGAGGGTACGGTCATCCCGCTCGACGAGATCGAGCTGCGCGCCAGCCGTTCCTCGGGGCCGGGAGGCCAGCACGCCAACGTGACGGCGTCGCGGATCGAGGCCGTCTTCGACGTCGAGGCCTCACAGGCGCTCGACGACCGCCAGCGAGACCTCCTGCGGCGCCGCCTCGGTGACCGCGTCACGGCCGTCGCCCAGGACGCCCGCAGCCAGGCGCGCAACCGGGAGCTCGCGCTCGAGCGCCTGCGCGAGAAGCTCGCCGCCGGGCTACGGCGGCCGAAACCGCGCCGCCCGACCAGGCCCTCGCGGGCCGCGCGCCAGCGGCGGCTGGAGCAGAAGCGCCGGACCTCGGAGCGCAAGCGGGAGCGACGGCGCCCGAGCGACTCCCCGTGAGATGCGGATGAGGGCGACCCGGTCGTCGTCCGCCTGACCGAGCGGCTCGGCTAGGGTCGGCCCATCTCCTTCTTGAATCCCTCGAGGATGTCGACCGCCACCGGATCCACCCCCCGGGCGTGGGCGAGCTCGATGGAGACCAGGTCCCCGAGCATCACGCCGTGAAGGACGCGCTCGGTGCGCGTTTCCCCCTCGGTCTCCAGCTTGATCACAGCCGCTGCATGCGGCTCGATCGCCTCCGCGGTCAGCTCGAAGCGCTTCCGCTCGCGGGGATGCTGGTCCCGGTCCTCGAGGAAGACCGCCGCGAACCGGCGATCCGCTCCGGACCAGCCCTCGAGCTCGTTGTGGTCAGCCTCGGGGAGCTCCGAGGAGAACGCCGGCAGCTTCGCGTTCTCGTTCACCTGCGTCTTCCAGCGGTAGGCAACCGGGGTGGTGAGGTCGCTGCCGTAGACCAGGACGGTCGCAGCGCCGATCTCGGCCGCCAGCTCGCGCGCCCGGGATTCGGCGGCCGCCAGGGCCTCGCCGAGGTGGGAGGCCGCGGCGTCGATCTCCGTGTTGATCCGTGGCCCGGCCACGGAGAGCGCCGCCAGCTCGGTCGCGATGCAGAACATGTATCCGACCGCGGCGCGGGGCTGGAGCCCGGCCGGCAGCCCGATCACCGGGACGCCGTCGGCGCGCGCGACGTCCGCGAGCTCGCCCCCGGTGGTCGCCACCAGCCTCTGCGCGCCGAGCGCCTCGGCCGCGGCGTAGCAGGCGAGCGTCTCCTCCGTGTTGCCGGAGTAGCTCGAGCAGAGCACGGCTGACCCGGCCGGCGCCCAGGAGGGCAGCTCGTAACCGCGGGGGACCAGCATCGGCTTGGTGAGCCGGTCGGAGAGGGCGGCGACGGCGAGGTCCCCGCCCACTGCGGAGCCGCCCACGCCGCAGACGAACGCAGCCGGTGCCTCCATCGCGCCGGCTCGGGCGGTCTCGATCCGCCAGAGCGCGTCGCGCAGATGATCCGGCATCGCGCGGACCGCGTCGAGCATCTGCCCGCCGCCCACGGTCATCATGAAACGGGTCGCTCCTCGGCTTCGCCTGCGGGGTGCCTCCGCATGATCAGCTCCCCCTCGCCGATCACGGCGCCCTCGAGCTCTGCCCCTGACTCCACCGTGACGCCCGTGCTGAGGATGCTTCTCGCGACCCTTGCGCCATCCTCGACGACGCAGCCGTCGAGCAACACCGAGCGCTCGATCACGGCGCCCGCGCCGACCCGGCAGCTCGCGCCGACCACGCAGGGCCGGCGCAGCTCCGCATCGGGCGAGATCTCGGTCCCCGCCCCCACCATGATCGCGCCGTCGAGGCCCTCACCGACCACGGTCTCGACCCTGCGCTCGAGGATGTCCCAGTTCGCCTCCAGGAACCGGTCCGGGGTCCCGATGTCGATCCAGTAGCCCTCGAGCCGGATCCCGTAGAGGCCGATGCCGATCAGGCGGGGGAAGACCTCGCGCTCGATCGACACAGCGCGGTCGGGTGGGATCTCGTCGAGGACCGAGCGCTCCAGCAGATATGCGCCGGCGTTGATCTCATCGGTGTCGATCTGCTGGGGCTCTGGCTTCTCGAGGAACTCGGTGATCTCGCCGTCCTCCCGGCGGTGGACGAGGCCGTAGCCGGTGGGGTCGGCGACCGGGTACAGCGCGATCGTCGCCCGCGCCCCGCTGGCGCGGTGCTGCCCGATCAGCGCGGTCAGGTCCAGGTCGCAGAGCACGTCGCCGTTGAGGACCAGGAACCGGTCGGCGAGCATCTCCTCGGCGAAGCGGATGGCGCCTGCCGTGCCGCGGGCGTCCGGCTCCTCGGCGTAGCGGATCTCCACGCCTGGCTCGAGGGCGGCGAGGGCTCTCCGCAATCCCTCGGCGAGATGGCCGCAGGAGACGATCACGTCGTCGACCCCGTGGCGGACGAGCCAGTCGATCACGTAGGCGACGTGAGGGCGCCCCGCGAGCGGCAAGACGGGCTTGGGGACCGTATAGGTGAGGGGCCGCAG
>DATGDO010000288.1:0-6088 GCA_035310805.1 Solirubrobacterales bacterium | reverse complement strand
TTCGACGAACACGGTGGAGTTCTACGTCAGATCGGCGCCGCTGGATCCGCCGGCCGGTGGCAGCTGCGGCCCCGATGTCTCGGTCTGCCATTGATGTTGCGCCGCCCGCTCCGAGCGAGTCGGCGTGTCGCGGAAGAGTCGGCGGTCGGAGAGCTCGTCGACCCCGCCGTGGCTGAACGGGTTGCAGCGCAGCAGCCGCCAACCGGCCAGGATCGGGCCCCTGATCGGACCGAGCTCGCGAATCGCCTCGACGGCGTAGTTCGAGCAGGTCGGGTAATAGCGGCAGCGCGGTGCGAAGGCGGGGGAGATCAGGCGCTGATAGACGCGGATCGGCGCGGTCAGGATGGCCGCCAACAACCGTTTCACGACAAACGCTCCTCACCTGGGGCATCGACCAGCTCGGCGAGGGAGGACCGGATGCCCTCCTGTCCTTCGCGCTCGAGCAGGCCCTCGATGCCTGGACGGGCGACGATCACGTAGTCGTGGCCGGCATCGAGCCCGTCGGAGAGCTCCCAGAACGCCTCCCGGACCGCCCGCTTCACCTTGTTCCTGGTCACGGCCTTGCCGATCTTCCTGCCGACGGAGAGACCGAGCCGCGCCCCGTCTCTCGCCTCCTCCTCACGGCGCGCGAAGGAGTGGAGGACGAGAAACCGGTTGCCGCGCGAGTTGCCCTCTCGGTAGACGCGATCGAAGTCGCCGCTCCGGGAGAGGCGACGCCGGCGGGCATCGGGGCGGCCCTTGGACGCCAACTTCTAGGGCGTCAGGCGCTTGCGGCCCTTCTGACGGCGGCGCCTCAGGATCGCGCGGCCGGAGCGACTGCTGCTCCGGGCCCGAAAGCCATGGGTCCTGGCCCGCTTGCGCTTCTTCGGCTGATAGGTCCGCTTCATCAGGAGAGCCCCACCTGGCAGGGAGAGGGCACGGCAGTATAAGGCGTGGCCCGACCGCCCTCGGGCGCCGTGGCCCACGAAATCGCCTTCCACGGTTTTGGCCGCGTATTGCACGGAGGTCGCCCCCGATGCCCTTTCGAGCTGCCTGAGCCGAGCCTATGATCGCCGCTCGGCTCAGGCACGACCGACGAGGAAGGAGGGCCCTGTTCCGGGGCAGGTTCGCGAAGTTCGCCAGGATCTAGAGGGTCCCTGGCGTGAGATCCAGCGAGAGCTGTCGTCCTCGGTGCACGAGGACACCTACCGCCTCTGGTTCTCCCCCCTCTGCCCGGCCGGACGGCGGGGGGCCACGCTGTACGTCACCGGTCCCCGCCGGGTGATCCGCTGGGTGCGGCGCCGCTACATGGAGCTCCTGCGCGCCGCCACCATCCGGGCGGTCGATGGGATCCGCGAGGTCGAGCTCGTCTCGCCCGAGGACGCACCGGCCCAATCCGGCGCCGGCGAGGACGCCGCCTGCCGGGTGGCGCTCAACCCCGACTACACCTTCGAGCGCTTCGTGATCGGACCCGGCAACCAGCTCGCCCACGCCGCGGCCCTGGCGGTCGCCGAAGCTCCCGGCGAGGCCTACAACCCCCTCTTCCTGCACGGGCCGCCCGGCCTCGGCAAGACCCACCTGCTCGGCGCGATCGCGAACTACCTCAACCGCCACAGCCCCCAGCTCGCGGTCCACTACACGACCGCCGAGTCCTTCACCAACGAGTTCGTCTCCTGCCTGCAGGGGGCCGGCATCGAGGGCTTCAAGGAGCACTACCGGCGCTCCGACGTACTGCTGATCGACGACGTCCAGTTCCTCCAGGGCAAGGCCCGCACCGCCGACGAGTTCTTCCACACCTTCAACGCTCTCTACGAGGGCGGCGCGCAGCTCGTCCTCACCGCCGACCGCGTCCCCGCGGGACTCTCCGCGCTCGCCGAGCGACTCCGCGACCGCTTCGAATGGGGCCTGACCGTCCCGGTCGAACCACCCGACCTCGCCACGCGGCTCGTCTTCCTCGGCAACCTTGCCCGCGAGCAGAGCGAGCCGCTCCCTCCCGATGCACTCCGCGCGCTTGCCGCCAAGACCTCGGCCAACCTGCGCCTCTTGAAGGGAGCGCTCACTCGCGTCGTCGCACTCTCCTCCCTGACCGCGTCCGCGCCCACCCCCGACTCGGTCGACCTGGCCCTGCCAGCCGCGACTGTCAGCGCGCCCCCCTCGCAGATTCCCGATGCCCGTCAGGTCCAGGAGACTGTCGCCGCCAGGCTCGGGATCAGCGTGGAGACGATCCTCTCGCCCAGCCGCAGCGCCGCCGTCGCCCGGGCCCGCCAGCTCGCCATGTACCTGACCCGCCAGCTCACCGACCTCTCGCTCCCGGCGATCGCCAAGGCCTTCAACCGCCGCGACCACACCACCGTGATCCACGCGATCCGCAAGGTGGAGCGAGGTGCCCTGGAAGATGCCGGGCTCTCGCGCACCGTCGAGGAGCTCAGCTCAGAGCTTCGCACGGCGGACGGGATGGATCGTGACCGAACCGATTGAAAGAATCGACCAGGAGGCTGTCCACATATCCACGCCATCCACAGCCCTTACTACTCCTAGGAACATCCGAGAGCAGGCAATGAAGATCAACACCACAAGGCAGTCGCTTCTCGATGCGCTTCTCGTCGTCTCGCGGGCCGTATCGGCGCGCGCCGCCCTGCAGGCCCTCTCCGGCATCCTGATCACCACCAACGGCGAGGCGCGGCTGCGCGCGACCGACATGGAGCTGGGCCTCGAGGTGGGCCTCGAGGGCGAGGTCGACGGCGCAGGTTCCGTCGTACTGCCCGGGCGCCTGCTCGTCGAGGTCGCTCGATCCCTTCCCGACGGTTCTGTCAGCCTCAGCCTCAGGGAGGCCGAGCGCGACATCGAGATCAGCGCGGGTTCCTCGCGCTTCCACCTGCGGACGCTGCCCGCCGAGGACTTCCCGCGCTTCCCCGAAACCGAGGGCGAGCCGGCCGCCCTGCCGGCGGCTCCGCTTCGCGACACCATCAACCGCGTGGCCCGCGCCGCCTCGCGCGACGAGGCTCGGCCGGTCCTGACGGGTGTCCTGGTCACCGTCGAGGGCGACGAGATGACCATGGTCGCGACCGATTCGTATCGGCTCGCCGTCAAGACGACGAAGCTCGAGTCCTCCGTGCCGCGGCGGCTCGAGGCCAACGTCCCGGCCCGCGCCCTGCGGGAGCTGGCGCGCTTGATCGAGACGGCCGGCGAGGATTCGCTGAGCGTCTGGCTCACCCGCAACCAGGCGATCTTCCGTGTGGGCCAGATCTCCCTGAGCTCGCGGCTGATCGATGGTCAGTTCCCGAACCACTCCCAGCTGTTGCCCGAGTCCTACGAGCACGAGGTGAAGCTGCCGAGGGCCGAGCTGCTAGAGGTCACCCGCCGCGTCTCTCAGCTCGCCCAGCGAAACGCCGCCCTGCGGCTCTCGTTCTCGGAGGGGGAGCTCGTCGTCTCCGCCGAGACCCCGGACCTGGGGGACGCGCGCGAGGCCCTGCCGGCGCCCTACTCCGGCGAGCTCCTCGAGATCGGCTTCAACCCGGAGTTCGTCCGAGACGGGCTGGAGAGCATCGACGCGGACGAGGTCGTCTTCAAGCTGATCTCGCCGCTGCGCCCGGGGCTGCTGGAGCCGGCGGGAGACGATGACTTCAGCTACCTGGTGATGCCCATCCGCCTCAACGTGTGACGCCATGGTCGTTGGCGCAGTCGAGTGCCGCGGCTTTCGCAACCTCGTTGATGCGCGCACCGAGCTCGCGGCGGGCATCGTCGTCATCCATGGCTCCAACGGAGCCGGCAAGACGAATCTGCTCGAGGCGGTCTACTTCGGGCTCACCGGACGCTCCTTCCGGGTCGGCAACGACCGGGACATGATCCGTTTCGGGGAGGAGGGGGCGCGAGCGGAGCTCGAGCTCGCGGACGGAGCCAGGCTGCTGGCCGGGCTGGACCGCTCCGGCGAGCGGCGGCACCTGCTCGCCGGCAGGGCGCTCACCGGCGAGCCGGGAGGGCGTCCCCTGGTGAGCGTCTTCCACCCCGACCGCCTGCAGCTGGTCAAGGGCGCTCCCGCCCACCGCAGGGCGCATCTCGACAGGCTCTGCGGCGCGATCTGGCCCGCCCGAGCCGATCTGCGCTCCCGCTTCGGCCGCACCCTGGCGCAGCGCAACGCCCTGGTGGCGCGGATCCGGGCCGGCCTGGGAGGGGGCGACTCGCTGCCCTCCTGGGACGAGCGCCTCGCCGCGGAAGCCGAGCCCCTGATCGCCGCCCGCGCCGATGCCGTCGCGACGCTCGTCGGCCCGTTCACGGACCTCGCCCGCCGCCTCGGCCTGGCGGAGGCCGAGATCTCCTATCGTCCCCGCGCCGGCGGGAACGGGGAGAGGCTCGTTGCGGAGCTGGCGCGCCGTCGCGCCGAGGACCTGGGTCGCGCCTACACCTGCTACGGCCCGCAGCTCGACGAGGTCGAGCTGCGGCTGGGGGGCCGCCAGCTGCGGCGCTTTGCCTCTCAGGGCCAGCAGCGGCTCGCCCTGCTGGCGCTCCTCTTCGCCGAGCGGGCGGCCCTCCTGGAGGCGGGCCGCAGCGCTCCGCTGATGCTGCTGGACGATGTGATGAGCGAGCTCGATCCCGCGCATCGCGAGCTGCTCGTCTCCCTGCTGGAGGGCGACGGGCAGACCGTGATCGCCGCGACCGAGGCGGGCCACGTGCCCTCGGCGGGCGCCCTTCGCATCGAGGTGAGGGGGGGCTCCCCGGTCGCTGCGTCTGCGCTGAGGGCGGCGTGACCCGCCGGCGAGTCCCGCGTCCGCTCGCGGCTGCCGTCGGCATCGCGCTGGAGCGGGCCGAGCCGGCGACGCTGCTGGCGGCAGTGCAGAGCGCCTGGCCCGGAGCGGTGGGGGAGGCGATCGCCCGCGAGGCCACCCCGATCTCGGAGCGCGACGGCATCGTCAAGGTCGCCTGTCGCTCGGCAACCTGGGCAGAGGAGCTCGACTTGCTGGGTGAGCGGATCCTGGGCCAGGTCAGGCGGGATCTGCCGGACGCCGAGGCGCTCGAGAGCCTGCGCTTCCTGGTCTCCGAGGATCTCGATTAGCGCCCTGTCCATTCGTCATTTGCAGGTATTTTGGGGCCGTTTGGCGCAAATTCCGCTGCTTTCGACTGGTAGACTTATGTCTACTTGTGTGAAGCCCCGACCCTCCTGTCCGCGAGGACTTTCCGAGCCGGGTCACGAAGGTCGAGGCATCCCCTGATTGGACTGAAAGGAAGCTGAGTGGCGAATACCTCCCAGCGCGGAGCAGCCAGCAAGAAGAAGAGCTCTACCGGCAAGGCCGGGGGCCCGAGCGGGAGCTCGAACGGCGCCAAGGGCAAGCGGGGCGGGTCCTATGAGGCGAAGGACATCACCGTCCTCGAGGGTCTCGAGGCCGTCCGCAAGCGGCCAGGCATGTACATCGGCTCCACCGGTCCCCGCGGCTTGCACCACCTCGTCTACGAGGTTGTGGACAACTCCGTGGACGAGGCGATCGCCGGCCACGCGAAGAAGGTCACGGTGACCCTCCATCCGGACAACACCTGCACCGTCGTCGACGACGGCCGCGGTATCCCGGTCGACCGTCACCCGAAGCTGCGCAAGCCGGCCGCCGAGGTCGTGCTGACCACGCTGCACGCGGGCGGCAAGTTCGGCGACGGCGGCGGGTACAAGGTCTCGGGCGGGCTGCACGGCGTCGGCGTCTCCGTCGTCAACGCTCTCTCCGAAAGGCTCGAGCTGGAGATCTGGCGAGGGGGCCACGTCTGGCAACAGACGTACGAGCGCGGCAAGCCCGTCACCAAGTTCAAGAAGGGGCGCGCTGTGAAGAGCACCGGGACCACGATCACCTTCCTTCCGGACATGGAGATCTTCGGGGACGAGATCGAGCTCGACTTCGAGACGCTCGCCGAGCGCCTTCGCGAGACCGCCTTCCTGACGCGAGGCCTGAAGGTCGAGCTGATCGACGAGCGGGGCGCGGGGGAGAGGGTCGAGTTCCAGTACAAGGGCGGCATCGCGGACTTCGTCAGGCATCTGAACGAGTCCAAGGATCCGCTGCACCGCAAGATCGCCTTCTTCGAGGGTGAGACCAAGGAGGGCCAGGTCGAGGTCGCGATGCAGTGGAACGCC
>DATGDO010000287.1:0-1983 GCA_035310805.1 Solirubrobacterales bacterium | reverse complement strand
GCCTCGGGATTGCGCCCGCGGAGCGCCCGCGTGAGGCGCGTCAGGCGAGTCGCAAACACGAAGGCCTCGGCCGGTGCACCGCTGGCAACCGCCGAGGTCAGAAGATGCAGATAGGCCCGCGCATACGGCTCCATCGACCCCGAGATGTCGCAGAGCAGCACGAGGCGACGCGGACGGGTGCGCCGGCGGCGTTTGGCGAGGTCCATCGGATCGCCGCCCGTGCGGAGGCTCGCCCGCAGGGTCCGGCGCAGGTCCAGGTGCTCTCCCCGTCTCGCCCGACGCCTCCTCCTCGAGTGGCGCCGCGGAGTGGCCAGCGAGATGGCGCTGATCAGGCGCAGGAGCTGCTCGAGCTCGTGCGGCTGGAGCGCCTCGAAGCTCCTCTTCCTGAGGCGCTCCTCCTCGCTGGCCAGCGCCAGGGGGACCTCGACCTCCCGCGCCTCGTCGCTCTCGTGGGCCGGTGATCGGGTCCCCCTCAGGCCGCCTGCCTCGGAGTCCTGTTCCCCGGGCACGGAGCGGGCCCTCTGGCTCGGAGGCCGCTCGCTCGGCCGGGTGCCCGCTAGCGCCGGGGAGTATGGGTCGCCGCGCTCCTCGTCCGGCTCGAGGGCCGGATCGAAGACCGCCCCGAAGACGCGGTCGAACGTCGGTAGCTGGGCCTGCGAGGAGACGAACACGGACCGCGCCGTCCAGTAGAGCTCCGTTCGGCTGACCGGGCCCACGAGCGCCAGCGCTTGCGCAAAGCGCGCCGCCCGCTCCGGGGTCGCTGGAACGCCCGCCGCGCGCATCCGCTGGCCGAGCGCGGTCGCCAGTGCCGGGAGGTCGATCCTGTCGAGCTCAACCACGCCCAGCTCCGGATCAGCCGGCGATCACTGCGGTGGCTCGGCCTTGCCCTGCATCGCGGCCCAGACCCGTGCCGGGGTGAGCGGCATGTCGATGTGCCGGACCCCGTGGCTCCTGTAAAGGGCATCGCAGACCGCGTTGACGATCGCGGGCGGCGACCCGTTGGTTGCCGACTCACCCACGCCCTTGGCACCGATCGGGTGGTGCGGACAGGGGGTGACCGTCGCGCCCAGCTCCCAGTCGGGGCACTCGAGCGCGGTCGGGATCAGGTAGTCCTTCATCGAGCCGTTCAGGCAGTTGCCCTGCTCGTCGAAGGTGATCACCTCCATCAGCGCAATGCCGACGCCTTCCGCCAGGCCGCCCTGGACCTGGCCCTCGACGATCATGGGGTTGATCCGCACCCCGCAGTCGTCGACGGCGATGAACCGCCGCAGCTTGACCTCTGCGGTGTCGGGATCGACGTCCACGACGCAGATGTAGGCGCCGCACGGATAGGTGAGGTTGGGAGGGTCGTAGACCGACTGGCCGTCGAGCCCGCCCTCGAGTCCGTCGGGTAGCGGCGCCTCGCCGTAGGCGGCTTCAGCGATCTCATGGATCGTGGCGCCCTTCTCGGGGTCGCCCTTGACGTACCAGCGGCCCTTCTCCCAGACGAGATCGTCGGGGGATGTCTCCAGCATTCCGGCGGCGATCAGACGCGCCTTGTCGCGCACCCTGCGAGCGGCGACGGCGGCGGCGGCGCCGGAGACCGGCGTGGACCGGCTGCCGTAGGTGCCGAGGCCGAATGGCGTGCGGTCGGTATCGCCGTGGCGGACCTGAATGTCCTCCGGGGAGATTCCGAGCTCCTCGGCGACGATCTGCGCGAAGGTGGTCTCGTGGGCCTGCCCCTGGGTCTGGGCGCTGATGCTGAGCACCGCCTTCCCCGAACCATGCACACGAAGATCGGCGCCGTCGGCCATGCCCTGGCCGAGGATGTCCATGTGCTTCTTGGGCCCGGCACCGACGACCTCGGTGAAGAAGGCGACACCGATGCCCATCAGCTCGCCGCGCTCGCGCTTCTCGGCCTGCTCCTTGCGCAGCTCGTCGTAGCCGGCGATCCGCATCGCTTCCCGCATCGTCTTCTCGTACTCCCCCGAGTCATAGGTCCAG
>DATGDO010000286.1:0-10257 GCA_035310805.1 Solirubrobacterales bacterium | reverse complement strand
ATCTGGCGCTCCTACATGGAGGCCGCCCAGGGAGGCGAGTGCCCCGACTTCCAGGTTCCCTCGAGCCTGCCGAGCCTGTCGGCATACCACGGGGAGCACACGGCGTCCAGCTCGAGCTCCTGCAGCAGCGGGGGCTCCTATTCCTGCTCGTCGTACGGAAGCTCGAGCTATGGAGGCAGCTACGGCGGCAGCTACGGAGGCAGCTACGGCGGCAGCAACTCCCAGGGCGCCTACGCCCCCGGTGTGGGACAGAAGCCGGCGCCCTCGCCGAAACCGACACCGGCGCCCGCCCCACCGGCGCCTGCGGCACCGGCACCGCCGCCGAACGGCGGCGCGGTCACTCCCTGAGCCTCCGCAGGGCTGCGGGCGCGCCGCCCTCGATCTCGATCAGCTTGCGCCGTCCGCGGGCGCCCCTGGCGATCCTGACGCGGCCGGGCGCCACACCGATGCGCCTGGCGATCAGCTTGACGACGGCGCGATTGGCCGAGTCGCCCACGGGCGCGGCGGTGACCCGGACGGCAAGCACCCCGTCCCGCATGCCGGCGATCTCGTCCCGGCTCGCGCGCGGAGTGACCTTCACCTCGATCCTGAGCGGACCGTTGCTCACAGGCCCATGATCGCGCCCTGGCCCTAACGTGGACCCATGCCGGCGAGCGAATTCGACCTGATCGCCGCGATCAACGAGCGGCTGCCAGCGCCAGGCCCCCGGGTGCGGGTGCCGAGCGGCGACGATGCCGCCGTGGTGGAGCCCCGCGCGGCGAGCGCGATCTCCGTCGACGCGATCGTCGATGGGGTCCACTTCCGCCTCGAGGACTTCGGGGCCCCGGCGGTCGGCCGCAAGGCGCTCGCGGCCGGGCTCTCGGATCTCGCCGCGATGGGCGCCGCCCAGGGAGAGGCCTACGTCGTCGTCGGCGCCCCGGCGGAGCTCCCCGACGAGGATCTGCTCGCGATCGCCGAGGGGCTGGCCGAGGTCGCCTCACGGGACGAGGTCTCGATCCCCGGCGGTGACCTGGTGCGCTCCCCGGTGCTGATCGTCTCCGTGACGGCCATCGGCTACGAGCCCGGCGTCGCGCGGTTGGTCACCCGCGGCGGCGCCAACCCGCGCGACGTCGTGGCGCTGACCGGCGAGCTCGGGGGCGCCGCCGCCGCCCTGGCGCTGATGCGGGACGGCGAGCCGCCCGGCGCTCTCTCCGAGGACGCGCGCGATGCCCTGCTCGCCCGCCAGCTCGACCCGGTCCCCAGGCTGCGGGAGGGCCGTGCTCTCGCGGCCGCGGGGGCGACCGCGATGATCGACGTCAGCGACGGCCTGGGCGCCGACGCCGGCCACCTGGCCGACTCGAGCGGGCGCCGGCTGGAGATCGACCTGGAGCGCGTCCCGGTCGCCCCGGGCGTGGCCGAGGTCGCGGGCGGCAAGCGGGCGGCGCTCGAGCTCGCCGCCTCGGGAGGCGAGGACTACGAGCTCCTCGTCACGGTGCCGCCGGAGAGCTTCGAGGGCGCCACTGCGGCGGTCGCACAGGCCGGCTCGGCCCTGACCGAGATCGGCTACGTCGCCGAGGGCCGCGGTGTGAGCCTGCGCCTGCCGGGCGGCGGCGAGCTCGAGCCGAGCGGCTTCGACCAAAGACGCGGGTCCCTCTCCGGCTCCGGCTGAGCCGGCTCCGGCGGCGCCTCCGCCTCCTCCTCGTCGGGCGGGACATCCTCAAGCGCCTCAGCCTGCCTGTGGACCGAGATCTCGCCCGCCTGCTCGATCCTCATCTCGGGAGCGGGCCTCGCGGGGCCGCGCCCGGCGATGGCGACGATCGCGACGCCCGAACCCGCCAGCAGGCAACCGAGCAGGGCCAGGACCACGCTGATCTGCCCATCCGCGAGCATCAGCAGGAGGTCGTGCCAGACCCCGAGCCCGGCATCGAAGCGCCCGGCCAGATTCCAGACGAGCGCGACCAGCGGCACCAGTCCCAGCAGGATCAATCCGCTCGCCGCAAGCCGTCCCCCGGCCGGCCGGGCCGCAGCGATCAGCCAGGCCTGCATCCCGGCGGCCACCAGCAGGCCGAGATAGGGGTTGGCCAGCCAGACGCCGAGGGCCGCGAGGGAGGCGACGAGCAGCGCCGCCGGTGCAGCGGTCGCGGCGGCGGGGCCGGGGGGCGATCGCAGGGGCCGCAGGAAGAAGGCGATCGCACAGTAGAAGAGGAGCGCCGCGACCACCGCGACCGTCCCCCCCAGGCCGAGGGACTCGACCCGCGGATCGAACGGGAAGTCGGGGCTCGGCATCACGCCGACCAGGGTCGCCACCAGGATGACCAGCAGGGCGCCGAGGAAGGGCAGTGCCCGGAGCGAGGACCAGGCGAAGCCGCCGGCCGCCTGCGCCGGGCTGCCCGCCGCGGAGACGAGGCCGGCGCCGGCGCCGAGCGCGACGGGGAGCAGCAGCGCGAGAGCCAGCATGGCGATCGTCCACCCCGGCAGCAGGTTCCCGGCCAACCCGATGTACCCGCCGGGACCGTGCTCGACCGCCCCCCGGGAGGCATCGAGGGCGAGGATCAGGGAGAGAGCGGCGCGGCCGAAGCGGTCGAAGGTGTCGACGCTGAAGTTCTCCGGCGTGTCCTGCGAGGGATCGACGGGCAGCTCGCCGTCGGAGGAGAGCCGGACGGCGGGCAGGTCGGCCTCGACCAGCGGGCCCTGCTCGCCCAGCCCGGCCGGGAGGGCGAGCCTGAACAGGTCGCTGAGGGGGCCCTCGTCGCCGGCCGGCGTGGCGGTCTCCTTGGAGACCGTCGAGTTGGCCGTGTCGGCCAGCTGGCTTGCCGTGCTCTGGGGACCGGTGGACCACGGGACCACCAGTGGAGCGACCGGGTGAGTGATCGCGGGCTGGCTGAGAACGATCGCCGCGTCGAGCAGGCCTGCGTCCGTGTAGTCACGGACGAAGCGTCTCGCGCCCAGTGCGCCGATGCTCGATCCGTCGGTGGAGACGAAGACGAGGGTCTTGTGGTGGGCCGATCCCGAGAAGCTGTTCGCGATCTCGAGCATCGCCGCCGTCGCCGCGGCGCTGGTCACCGCACCGCTTCCCCCGGCGACGTCGCGAGGTGCGATCAGCGCGATCTGGCGATTCGACTCCCCGGGCAGGGTGGCGATCAGGTTCCGAAGCTGGACGTCGTGGCCGTGGAAGGTGCCGTCGAAGCGCTGCTCGGAGACCGTCGCCCCGTCGATCGACGAGAACTGCGCTCTGACCTGTTCGGCCATCGCGTTGTCGGCAGAAGAGCCCGGCGTCGGGTATGCGGCCGACTCCGCGAGCTGCTTCGCGAGCGGGGCGGCGCTCGACGGGTCGAAGGCGTCCGGCGGCACCCCGCCGGTGAGGGAGGAGGGCACTCCCTGCAACGAGAACATCGCTACCACCCCCGCCAGGGGCACCGAGAGCAGACCAATTCTCCAGAGTCGTAAATCGATCACTGGCTTGCCTTCTAACCTTCAGACATGGCGCGAGGACAGGCGCGGATCCTGCTCGTGGACGATGAACAGGCCGTGCAGACGCTTCTCACCTACCCGCTCCGCAAGGAAGGTTATGAGGTCGTGGGGGCCATGGACGGCCAGGAGGCCCTGAATCGCTTCTCTGAGGGGCGGTTCGATCTCGTCGTCCTCGACGTCATGCTTCCGAAACTCGATGGGATTGAGGTGTGCAGGCGCCTCCGCACCCGCAGTCAGGTGCCGATCATCATGCTGACGGCAAAGGGGGACGAGATCGACAAGGTCGCCGGCCTCGAGATGGGAGCCGACGACTACATCACCAAGCCCTTCTCGGTCCGGGAGTTCCGCAGCCGCGTCAAGGCGGCGCTGCGCCGCGGAGGGATGGCGGTGCAGACGCTCACGAACAACCAGCCGATCCGCGCCGGCGAGCTGAAGATCGACTTCGAGCGGCGCTCGGTGACACTCGCGGACCAGCCGGTCCAGTTGACCTACGTCGAGTTCGAGATCCTCGCCGCCCTGGCGGGGTTCCCGGGCCGAGTCTTCACTCGCGAGATGCTGCTCGAGCACATCTGGGGCGACTCGACCTACCGAGACCCCCGCACGGTCGACGTCCACATCAGGCACCTGCGCGAGAAGCTCGAGTCGGACGCCAAGAACCCCGAGTACCTCTTCACCGTGCGCGGCGTCGGCTACCGCTTCCGCGATACAGAGCGCGATTGAGGCTCGACACGCTCCGCAACCGGCTGGTCGCGCTGATCACCCTGATCACCGCCGCGGCGATCGCGTTCGTCTACCTCTACGTCGTCCCCCAGCTCGAGTCGAGCCTGACGGCCGAGAAGCTCCGCCGACTGGAGCGGCTGGGCAACGAGCAGGCGCCTCGCATGGCCCGCGCACTCGAGTCCGGCGCCTCCCAGCGGCAGATCGAGGAGCTGGTCCGCACCACCGCACAATCCACCGAGAGCCGGGTGACGCTGCTCGCCGTCCGGGACGAGCCGGGAGGGCCGGTGCCGGCGTTCGTGCTCGCGGACTCGCAGGCCGAAGCCACCGCGATCCAGGCTCGCTACCTGACGGCGGACGCGGCGATCTCGGACGGGCAGGTCGCTTCGGGGGTGGAGCACGTGGCCGGGATCCGCGTCGGCACCTCGGCCGTCCCGATCGACCTTGGCGGCCAGACCCGCTGGGTCGAGGTCCTCTCGAGCCCCCTCGCGGAGGTGAACGACGACGTCGCGCTGGTGCGGCGCCAGATCCTGATCGCGGGCCTGATCGCGCTGGTGGCGGCGTCGCTGATCGGGTTCTGGGCATCGGGCGCGGTATCGCGGCGGCTGCGGCGGATGCGCGAGGCGGCCGAGGCCGTCGCGGAGGGCCACTTCGACCAGCCGATCCCAATCGACTCCTCCGATGAGCTCGGGCAGCTCGCCCGGAGCTTCAACGAGATGCAGCGTCGGCTCGCCCGCCTCGACAGCTCCCGGAAGGAGTTCATCGCCAACGCCTCGCACGAGCTCCGTACCCCGATCTTCTCGCTGGGAGGCTTCGTCGAGCTGCTCGAGACCGAGAACCCCACCCCAGCAGAGCGGCGAGCCTTCGTCGCGGAGATGCGCGCTCAGATCGAGCGGCTGCAGAAGCTCACCATCGACCTGCTCGACCTCTCGCGCCTGGACGCGGACGTGATGGAGATCCGCCGCGAGCGGGTCGACCTCAAGGAGGTCACCAGACAGGTCGCAAACGAGTTCGGGCCGGCAGCCAAGGCCCACGGCTCGACCCTGCAGGTCCGCGGCCGCGGGCACGCCGTGGCGCTCGCGGACCCGAATCGAGTCTCACAGATCATCCGTATTCTGATCGACAATGCGCTCACCCATACGCCGCAGGGAACGAACGTGACGGTCACCGCTGTGCGCGGAGACGAGTATGCGGAGCTGATCGTGGGCGACGACGCCAAGAAGGGCATCGATCCTCGCGCGATCCACAAGGTCTTCGACCGCTTCTACACGAGCGACACGGCGACCGGCTCGGGCCTCGGTCTGGCGATCGCCGACGAGCTCGCGCTGCGCATGAACGGCCGCCTCGACGTCGTCTCGCGGCGCGGCTTCACGGCCTTCACCCTCGGCCTCCCGCTGGCGGAGCGCCGAGAGCGCAGGCGAGAGCCGGCTGGAGCGGCCGCGTGAGCCGGATCCCGAGTCGGCTCCGGCTCACCCTCCTCGCCGTCCTCGCAACGGGCCTGATCGCCGCGGGCTGCGGCGGGGGCGGCGACACCACGGTATCCGCGTCGGGCGCGCCGGCCACCACCCAGCAGGTCGTGGTCGAATCGAGCGGCGGCGGCTTCAACCCTGCCCAGATCTACCAGGACGTCTCCTCCGGCGTCGTCACCGTCACCTCCGTCTTCGACTCGAGCGGCGACTCCCTGCTCGGCGGCGGCGCCTCGGCCGGCCAGGGCTCGGGCTTCGTGATCGACAAGGAGGGCGACATCGTCACCAATGCCCACGTTGTCACCAGCGGCGGGCGCCTCAACGGAGGCGGCAGCCCCCATGAGGCGAAGCAGGTCTTCGTCGAGTTCGGGGACCGCAACCGGGTCGCGGCCGACATCGTCGGCTTCGACGCCGACGCCGACGTGGCGCTGATCAAGGTCGATCCCGACGGGCTCGACCTGCAGCCGCTGACCCTCTCGGATCGCTCGAGCTTCGTCGTCGGCGAGCCGGTCGCGGCGATCGGCAGCCCCTTCGGCGAGGACGAGTCGCTCTCGATCGGCGTGATCTCGGCGACTGACCGGACCGTCGAGGGCCTGACGAACTTCGGCATCGACAACGCGATCCAGACCGACGCCTCGATCAATCCCGGCAACTCGGGCGGTCCGCTGCTCGACGCCAAGGGCAAGGTGATCGGCGTCAACGAGCAGATCGCCTCGAGCTCGGGGGGCAACTCCGGCGTCGGCTTCGCGATCCCAGTCACCTCGGTGCGCCACTCGGTCCCGCAGCTCAAGGACAACGGCAAGGTCGAGTACGCCTTCCTGGGCGTGACCAGCGAATCCCTCTATCCGCAGCTCGCCGACCACCTCGGGATCGACAGCAAGAGCGGCGCCCTGATCACCGACGTGGTCAACGGCAGCCCCGCCGACCAGGCCGGCCTGAAGGGCGCCAGCGGCGAGACCACGTTCCAGCTCCAGCACATCAAGACCGGCGGGGACGTCGTGGTCGCGGTGGACGGCAAGCCCGTCTTCGCGAACAACGACCTCTCCGAGCTGGTCGCCGCGCACAAGCCGGGCGACACGGTCACCCTCGACATCCTGCGCGACGGCCGGCGCGCACAGGTCCAGGTCACGCTCGGCTCGCGGCCGGCGGACGTAAATCAGTAGAGAGCGGCGCCATGCAGATCCGCGAGCTGGTCACCGAACTCGCCTCGACGCTGCGCGAGGAGGTCCTCCCGCACCTCGGCGCCCACGCCGAGCGAGTCCACTCGGGCGCGGCCGAGGGCGGCGACGTCACCTTCCAGATCGATCAGCGCGCCGAGGACCGGATGGAGGCCTTCCTCGCCGAGCGGGCTCCGGAGATCTCCTTCTACTCGGAGGACCGCGGGCTCGTCTCCCCCGTGGGAGACCGAGCCGAGTGGGTCCTGGTCGTCGACCCGATCGACGGCACCCGGCCCGCCCTGGCGGGGCTCGAGTCCTGCTGCGTCTCGGTCGCCGCGGCTCGCCTCGACACGGATCCCACCATGGGCGACGTCGAGGTCGGCTGCATCATCGAGCTGAAGAGCGGGCAGGGATTCGTCGCGCAGCGAGGGTCGGGGCTGGATCCGGCGGCGCTTCTCTCGCAGAACACCTCCCTCGAGCGGATGTTCTGGACCTACGGCTTCCGGGGGCGCCCGGCGCGGGCGCTGGTCGAAGTTCTCGCTGAGCTGATCGACGCCTCGTCGGTGGGTGGGGGGACCTTCGACCTCGGCTCCGCGACCTTCGACATGACCCGGGTGGTGACCGGACAGCTCGACGCCTATATCGAGCCCGGTCCGCGGATGATCGACGACGTCCCCGCAGTCCGCGAGGCGTTCGAGCGGGTCGGGGGCGGGTCCGTCCTCAACAACTCGCCCTACGACCTGGCGGCGGCGGCGATCTGCCTGCGGGAGGGCGGCGCGGTGGTCACCGACGCGTACGGCCGCTCGCTCGGCGACCGGCCTCTGCTCGGCTCGAGCCACGAGTTCCAGATCTCCTGCGTGGCGGCCGCCAACCAGGAGCTGCACGGGGCGATCTGCGCGGAGCTCGACGCCGGAATCGAGCGGCTGCGCGCCAACATCTGACGGGATGCGCCTAGCGGCGCACCCTCGCATCAAACGAGTACTTTTCCGCCCTTGCGGAGTCAAGCGTCAAGGCGGGCCCGATGCTCCAGGAGGTAGCGCTCGGCAGCAAGTCGCTGGCTGATTACACGCACCTGGCCGGCCGCGGCCTGGTCGACGAGATCCGCGAGCACGCCGAGTACCTGCAGGGCAGGCGCATCCTGCACGTCAGCGCGACCGCCTTCGGCGGCGGCGTCTCGGAGATCCTCTACACGCTCGTCCCGCTGATGCGGGACGTCGGCCTGGAGTGCTCCTGGCAGGTGATCATGGGCCGCGAGGAGTTCTTCAACGCGACCAAGCTCCTCCACAACTCGCTGCAGGGCGACCCGAACACGCTCACCCCCAGCCAGTGGGAGCTGTTCGATCACTACAACAAGATGAACGCCGAGAGCCTCGACGGGGAGTGGGACGTGATCATCGTCCACGACCCCCAGCCGGTCGCCATGCGCCACAACGCCACCGATCATGCGAAGAACTGGGTCTGGCGCTGTCACATCGACCTCTCGGAGCCGAACCCGGAGCCGATCAACCGCCTCCTGCCGCTGATCGCGGAGTACGACGTCACGGTCTGGCACATGGAGCAGTACGTGCCCGACGGGCTCGACGGGCACGGCGGGGTGCGCATCGTCCCTCCGGCGATCGACCCCCTCTCCCCCAAGAACATGGCGCTCTCCCCCGACGATGCCTCCTTCGTCTGCAACCAGTTCGGAATCGACGTCGACCGCCCGATGATCTGCCAGGTCTCCCGCTTCGACCCCTGGAAGGACCCGATCGGCGTGATCGACGCCTACCGCGAGGTCACCAAGGCGCTCCCCGAGGTGCAGCTCGCGCTGGTCGGCGCGATGGCGACCGACGACCCTGAGGGCTGGGAGTTCTTCCACCGCACCTTCGAGTACGCGGGCTCCGATCCCGACATCAAGATCCTCAACAACCTCAACAACGTCGGCGCGATCGAGGTGAACGCCTTCCAGTCGCAGTCCGACGTCGTTCTGCAGAAGTCGATCCGCGAGGGCTTCGGGCTGACGGTCGCCGAGTCGCTCTGGAAGGGCAGGCCGACCATCGGCGGCCACGTGGGCGGCATCCCGCTCCAGATCGTCGATGGCGAGGACGGCTACCTGGTGTCCTCGCCCGACCAGGCCGCGGAACGCTGCATCCAGATCCTCCGGGACCCGGAGCTGGGACGGAAGCTCGGCCGCGCCGGCAAGGAGCGGACTCGCGAGCGCTTCCTGACCCCCCGCCTGCTGCTCGACTGGCTGCGGATCTTCGCCTCCCTGGATTCGTGAGCGCAGACGGAGCTTCCCGGCTCACCGGGCACGACTGATACAAACGAGGGCGTGCACCCCGTCAACGGCCGCCACGAAGAGCGCGGCCGCACAGATCTGACGATCGTCTCCAACCGCGGCCCGGCCGAGTTCGGCCGCGACGCCCGCGGCAACCGGATCGTCCACCGTGGCGGCGGCGGGCTGGTCACCGCGCTCTCCGGGCTGGTCTCGCACCGGCGCGCGCTCTGGGTGGCTTCGGCGATGACCGAGGAGGACGTCGCGGTCGCCAACGAGGTGGATGGCCCCGTCTCGATCGAGCTCGACGGGATCGACTACGACGTCCAGATGGTGGCCTCGGACCCCTCCTCCTACGACCGCTTCTACAACGTGATCGCCAACCCGATCCTCTGGTTCATCCAGCACTACCTCTGGGACCTCTCGAACGCCCCGGACATCCGGCAGGCCGAGGTCGACGCCTGGGAGCAGGGATACAAGGTCGTCAACGACGACATCGCCAATTGCGTGATCGAGGCGATCTCCGAGCAGGAGGATCCGGTCCTGATGCTCCACGACTACCACCTCTACACCTGCCCGGGCCTGATCCGGAAGGCCCGCCCCGACGCCTTCCTCCACTACTTCGTCCACATCCCCTGGTCTCAGCCGGACTCATGGCGAATCCTCCCCAATCGCTGGCGCGAGGAGATCTATCTGAGCATGCTCTCCAACGACATCATCGGCTTCCACACCACCGCCTACTGCCGCAACTTCCTGCAGTGCTGCCGGGAGCTGATGGAACTGGAGACCGACTACGAGCGGATGGCGGTGACGCACGAGGGGCGGGAGATCTGGGTCCGCGCCTATCCGCTCTCGATCGACACGCAGCGCCTCTATCGGGCGGCGGAGTCGGCGGACGTCTCCTTCTACGAGAGCGAGTTGCTCCGCCGCCGCCGCGACCACCTGATCATCCGCGTCGACCGGGCCGACCTCTCCAAGAACGTGCTGCGCGGGTTCACCGCCTTCGACGTCTTCCTCGAGCAGCACCCCGAGTTCCGGGAGAAGGTCACCTTCATCGCCCACCTGCAGCCCTCGCGGCAGGACGTCCCCGAGTACGCCGAGTACCTGGAACGGATCGAGGCCCTGGTCGCCGTGGTCAACCACCGCCATGGAACCACCGACTGGATGCCGATCGACCTCAAGATCTACGAGAACTTCCCGGAGGCGGTCGCCC
>DATGDO010000285.1:0-4190 GCA_035310805.1 Solirubrobacterales bacterium | reverse complement strand
CTAGATGATTGATTCCTAATCCGTGGACTTGCGATGGGCGGCCGCTTGTCGCCGCGATCTGATCTCACCAGCCGGCTGGAGGGGACAGCGCGCGCAGCGGCGGCTCGGGATAGCCGACCGCGCGATAGAACGTGCCGCTCGGCTTGGCCAGCAGCCAGCGGTGGCCGATGCGCTCGAGATAGATCACGTCGTCCTCCACCGAGACGTACTTGCGGTCGGAGAAGTGGTGGGTGACGGTGGCGGTCGCCCGGGCGCGATCGTCGCCGAGCGCCTCCGCCTTCACCTCGAAGACCTGTGTTCGGCGCCAGGCCGGCCCGCCGCCCCGCGGGCGTGAGCCGATCGAGGCGCGCAGGGATGCCCGGCAGCTCCCTCGTTGCCTCGGCAGCTCGCCCAGGTCGATGCCGCCGGAGGCGATCAAGGTGCAGACCCGTCCGGCCGCCCGGTGATCGAGCGCGGCGACATAGGACCGAACCGCCGAGGCGACGGCCGCGCTGTCGGCGCCCGGCAGCTCGCCGGTCGAGCTCGGGCCGCCGGCCGGGGCCTCCGGGCTGGCCTCGGTCGCAGCGGGCCCCTCGGCTGCCTGCTCCGCCGTCTTGGCCGGTCCGACCGCCCCGGGCGGCAGCTGGCCCGTGCCCGCCCCGCCCGCGGAGGTCGCCGCCCCACCGGTGACCGTCGCCGTGGTCGTCCGGCCGCCTTCGTCCCCGCCGCCGCAGCCGCCCAGGAGGAGCACTGCCGCGATCGTCGTCGCCATCGCTTGCCGCCTCATCGGGTGGAGGCTACGGGCCCGGATTCCGTCGGGGAGGGCTTCTAGGCTGCCGCTGGTGCCGCCCGCTGCTACCCTCGCCGCCCGGTCTTGACTCAATCGCGAGGAGAGGCCTTCCCCTACGACCAGGCGCGAGACGAGTCGCCGATGGCGCACCTGAAGCCCGTTCCAGATCCCACGCCGGAGCCTCCCAGCAAGGTCCCAGGCAAACCCTCGATCGCGGAGCTGGAGCGCTCCGCGACGGTCCTGCGCATCCATTGCGTCCGGATGCTCGCGGTCGCCAAGTCGGGCCACCTGGACAGCTCCCTCTCGGCGGCGGACATCGTGGCCGCCCTCTACAACAGGGTCCTCCGCCACGATCCGTCCAATCCGAAATGGCGGGAGCGCGACCGCTTCGTTCTCTCCAAAGGGCACGCGGCGCCGATCCAGTACGCGGCCCTCGCCCAGCACGGGTACTTCCCGGCCGATGATCTGATGGGCCTGCGCCAGATCGGCTCCCATCTGCAGGGCCATCCCGACATGACCAGGACGCCCGGCATCGAGGTCTCGACGGGATCTCTCGGCCAGGGCCTTTCGATGAGCGTCGGCATCTGCCTCGCCCTGCGGCTCGACGCGCTGGACGACACGGCCCAGGTCTTCACGCTGATGTCCGACGGCGACTGCCAGGAGGGAGAGAGCTGGGAGGGTGCGATGTCCGCGGCGCATTTCGGCATTCCCAACCTCACTGCGATCGTCGACTACAACCATCTGCAGACCGACGGCACCACCGAGGAGGTCATGGACACCGGCGACGTCCGCGCCAAGTTCGAGGCCTTCGGCTGGGACGCGGTGGAGATCGACGGGCATGACATGAGCGCGATCGTCGAGTCGCTGGAGCGCAGTCGCACCCTCGACCGGCCCGCCGCGGTCGTCTGCCAGACGAGGAAGGGGCGCGGCGTCTCCTTCATGGAGGACCGTTTCGGATTCCACGGCAAGCCGCCGAGCCAGGAGCAGGCCGAGCAGGCGCTCGAGGAGCTCGAGGCGACCTACAACCAGCAGAGCAAGGCGCTGGAGGGCAAGAGCTGATGGCGAGCCAGCTGCTCGAGGCGGCCGAGCCGCAGACCGAGTCGATCGCCACCCGGCAGGCCTACGGCGACGCGCTGGTCGCCCTCGGGGAGAGCTACCCCGAGGTAGTCGCGCTGGACGCGGACCTGGCCGTCTCAACCCAGTCGATCAAGTTCGGCAAGCGGTTCCCGGAGCGCTTCTTCAACCTCGGCGCGGCGGAGGCAAACATGATGTCGATCTCCTGCGGTCTGGCCGCCACCGGCAAGGTTCCCTACGCGTCGACCTTCGCGATCTTCGCCACCTCGCGCTCCTACGACCAGGTGCGCCTCGGCATCGCCCACAACGAGCTCAAGGTGCGGATCGGCGCCTCGCACGGGGGCGTTTCCCTCGGCGAGGACGGCGCCTCCCATCAGATGATCGAGGACATCGCGCTGATGCGCGCGATGCCTCGGATGCAGGTGGTCGTCCCGGCCGACTACAACCAGGCCTACACGGCGGTGGTCGAGTCCTACGAGCGCTTCGACGGGCCGATGTACATGCGATTCGGCCGGCCGAAGACACCGATCGTCTACAGCGGGATCCCCGAGACGCTCGGCACCGGGGTCGACGTCCTGCGGCCTGGCAAGGACATCTCGATCTTCGTCTGCGGCCACATGGTCTGGCGCGGCCTGGAGGCCGCCGAGACACTCGAGCGCGAGGACGGAGTGGAGGCCGAGGTCGTCAACGTCTCGATCCTCAAGCCGATCGACTCGCAGAGCGTGCTCCGCTCGCTGGCAAAGACCGGCTTGGGGGTGACCGCCGAGGAGCACCGCGTCGTCGGCGGCCTCGGCGACGCGATCCGTCAGGTCGCCGCCGAGCAGCACCCGGTCCCGGTCTTCGCGCTCGGCATGCAGGACGAGTTCGGAGTCTCCGGCACGGCCGAGGCCTGCATGGAGCACTTCGGCCTCACCGCCAGCGGGATCGTCGACCTCGCGCGCGAGGCCCTGCTGAAGAAGCCGATCGTGCAGCACCCGCCCATCCAGGGCGGACCCTGGTCCTAGTGCCCGCTCGAGCCTAGGTCTGGGTGTCCGGGACGCCTCCCTCGCCGGAGCCGTCGAGGTCGCCCGGTGTGCCCTGCGTGTCGACGTCGGTCTCGGTCGACTCGAGGTCGTCGGCGTCCGCATAGACGTCCCTGCGGTCGCCGCCCGGCTCTTCGGGATCCGGCCGGTCCGTGAGGGGGTCACCGCGGTCGTCCTCGTGAGTGGCCCGCTCCTCCAGCAGCTCCTCGGCCTGCTCGAAGCCCTCCGACTCGCCCTGGCCGGATTCCGCCAGCGGCCGCTCCTCCTCGGGCACGTCCTCCATGCCGCTGCGGCCGCCGATCCGGCCGGCCTCCTCAGCCGCGGCGGCCTCCTCACTTTCGATGTCGCGCTCGATCGGGTCTCGCTCGGTCATCGCTCGTCACCCTACACGTCGCCGAAGTACGGCGAGCGGTCGAGTCCTTGGTGCTGGCCGCCGACGCTTCTGGGTTGGCCCTAGTACCTGAGCAGGGCGGCAACCCCGCCGTGCTCGCGCAGGGCCGCCGCCGCCTCGCCCTCAACGGGGGTGACGTCGGCGCTGGTCCGTAGCGCCGCCTCGACGAGCTCGTCCTCCTTCTCCAAGACGTCGCGGGCGGTGGACTCCGCGTCGAAGATCAGGTGCCGGACCCGGCCCTCGGCGAGCAACTGCTCGGTCTCGCTGAGTCCCATCGCGCCGCGGCCGGAGGGCGTCATCGCGGCATCGATCGCCTCCTTGACGAGTTCCCGCTCACGCCTGCGCTTGGCCTCGTCGATCGCCGTCTCGATCCGCCCCAGCAGCCGGCCGTGGTCGTTCTCGGAGATCACGTCCGCGTCGCCGGCGAGCTCCACCTCCACCCGCTTGCGGGTTCCCTCTCTGACCTGCTCGACCTGTTGCGCGTCGCCGAAGGCGAGAACGCGCCCCCAGCTTCTCTCACCGGCCTCCTTCCCGACCAGCCCACCGACCTGCTCGAGGAAGCGCTCCCGGTTGGCGTGGAGGCGCTGATCGAACTGGTCGTGCCCGGAGCTGCTCGCCCCGTGGATGCGTGCGGGGTCCGAGCTCGACTGCGCCTTGCGCTCGCGCCATTCCGGGGTAAACAGGATCGCTTCCCAGTCATGCAGGTCCTCGAGGTGCCCGAGGCCCCACTGATAGAGGCGGACACGCTCGGAGGAGACCGCCAGGACCCCCACGGGGGCGCCCTCGTCGAGCAGCTCGAGCAGGGGAGTGAGGTAGGGCCGATCACGGTCGCGGACCTCGGTCTCCTCGCGCGACATCTGCACGGCCATCCAGATGTCCGTGCCGTTCCTCTGGGCGACCTCGCAGAAGCCGATCTGACAGCGACCCGATGGGG
>DATGDO010000284.1:0-10050 GCA_035310805.1 Solirubrobacterales bacterium | reverse complement strand
GGCGATCGAGGAGAAGCTGGGGGACGCTCAGGCGCCGTGAGGGCGGCCGCGATCCCGCCCGACGGCGGGGACCGAGCTGTTGCGGTCCCTCGCCAGGCGGCGGGTGGCTGGCGGTCGCTAGAGCGCTGCCAGAACCGCTTCCAGGTCGGCGACCACGTCGCCGTCCATGCGGACGGTGGCCTCGCCGTCGAACGGCGTCGCGCCCATCGTGATCACCGCGATGCGCCCCCCGTGCGCCATCGTCACCGACGGCAGTCCGGCGACGGGGTAGACCTCGAGCGAGGAGCCGACGCAGATCATCAGATCGGCGCGGGAGGCGAGCGACTCGGCCTCCGCGATCGCGTCGGCCGGGAGGAGCTCGCCGAAGAGGACGACGTCGGGCTTCACGTGGCCCCCGCAGGAGGAGCAGAGGGCGGCGCCGTCCTCGCCGAAGAGCGACTCGATCTGCTCCATCGGGAACTCCGCAGGGCAGCCCTGGCAGCTCGCCGTCCGGATCGTGCCGTGCACCTCGATCACGCGCTCGGAGCCCGCCCTGGTGTGCAGGGTGTCGATGTTCTGGGTGATCACGGCCTCGAGCAGGCCTCGGCGCTCGAGCTCCGCCAGCGCCTCGTGCGCGGGGTTCGGCTGCACGTCCCCCAGAAGACGCAGGCGCTCGCGGTAGAAGCCCCAGAAGCGGGCCGGGTCGCGGCGGAAGGCGTCGATGTGAGCGACCTCCATCGGGTCGACCTTCTCCCAGATCCCCGTGCCGGGGCTGCGGAAATCCGGGATCCCCGAGGGCACGCTGATCCCGGCGCCGGTCAGCGCGACCGTGCAGCGCGACTCGCGGATCAGGCCCGCGAGCCGCTCCGCCTGGTCCGTGGCTACCTGCCCTGCCACTTGGCGCTGCGCTTCTGCAGGAAGGCCGAGATGCCCTCCTTGCCGTCCTCGGAGAGGAACGCAGCCGCGAAGCCCCGCTTCTCGGCCTCGATCCCCTCGTCCAGGTCGCCCTTGCCGGAGACCCGCTTGATCTGCTCGACCGCGAGCGGCGCCTGCCCCGCCAGCTTCCTGGCCCAGGCGAGTGCGGTGTCGAAAAGCTCCTCGTCGGGGACCAGGGCGTCGGCGAGCCCCCACCGGGAGGCTTCCGGGGCCAGGACGGCGTCGCCGGACAGGTTCATCTCGAGGGCCTTCGACTGACCCACCAGCCTCGGCAGCCGCTGGGTGCCGCCGAAGCCCGGGATGATTCCCAGGTTGATCTCCGGCTGGCCGAAGACGGCCGAGTCGGCCGCAACCCGGAAGTCGCAGGCCATCGCCAGCTCGCAGCCGCCGCCGAAGGCGATCGCGTTGACCGCCGCGACGGTCGAGACGCGGTCCTGCCCCAGCTCGCGGAGCAGCGCGTGGCCGGTGTCGATCAGCTCGGCGCCGCCGGCCTCGTCCATGCCGGTGAAGGCCTTGATGTCGGCGCCGGCGGAGAAGACCACCGGCAGGGACGAGTAGACGACCATCGCCTTGACCTCGTCGTCTGCCTTCACCTCGTCCCAGACCTTCCTCAGGTCAGCGATCACCTGGGGCGAGATCGCGTTCATCGGCGGGTTGCTGAGCCAGGCGATCGCGACCTCGCCACGCTTCTCGAGCTTGACCGCGCCCTCGCCTTCGGCCTGCGGATAGGCGTAGAAGCCCTGGCCGGACCGCAGCCCGAGCCGGCCCTGGGCCACCAGCCGCTTGACCGTCCGCGGCGGCGCGAAACGCTCGCCGTGGCTCTCCGCGAAGCGCTCGAGCTTCTCGAGCATCACGTCGAGCCCCTCGAGATCGGCCTTCCAGAATGGCGGGAAGAGGCCGCGGCGGGGGTCGAGGCCCGCACCGGCCATCATCCCGAGGTCGATCTCGCGGACGGTGGAGACCCCCTCCTCGAGCAGCTTGCACGCCTCCACCAGCGACTTCAGCACGAACAGATCGGCGAGCTCCTCGGCATCCGGCTCGGCGTCACCTGCGATCTGCGGCTCCCCGTCCTTGTAGAAGCCGTCGCCGCCCGACTTGGCGCCGAGGTGGCCCTCGGAGACGAGCTTCTGCATGCCCTTGTGGACGTAGAAGCTCTCGCCGTAGCTTTCATGGAGGTACTCGGCGACGTGCAGGACCGTGTCGAGGCCGAGCATGTCGATCAGGAAGAACGGTCCCATCGGCGAGACGTTCGAGGCCGCGACGCCCTCGTCGATCTGCTTGATCGAGAGGCCCTTCTCCTCCTGCTGGCGCCAGACCTCGCCGGCGGCCGAATTGAGGATCCGGTTGACGACGAAGCCCGGGACCTCCTTGCAGGTGATCGGCTGCTTGCGAATCCTCTGCGCGAAGTTGAAGGACGCGGTGACCGTCTCGCGGGAGGTGTCGTCGCCGCTGATGATCTCGACCAGGGGCATCACCGAGGCGGGGAAGAAGAAGTGGAAGCCGACGACCTTGCCCGGCCGGAGCGTCTCCCCTCCCATCTCGGTGATCGAGAGGGAGGACGTGTTGGAGGCCAGGATCGCGTGGCCCGGGGTGACCTCGTCGAGCTCGCGATAGACGGCCTTCTTGATCTCCATCCGCTCGGGAACGGCCTCGATCACGAAGTCGACGTCGCCGAACTCGTCGTAGGCGGTCGTGCCGATGATCCGGCCCATCACCTCGTCGAGGCGGGCGTCGGCCTGCTCCCGGGTCAGCTTCTCCTTGGAGACCAGGCCGTCGAGCTGCGACTTGGTCACCTCGCGCGACTTCTCCAGGGCATGGTCGACGAACTTCTGCTCGACGTCCTTGACCACCACGGGGATGTCTGCGTTGGCGATGACCTGGGCGATCTCGCCGCCCATGGTGCCGCCGCCGAGCACGGCGGCCTTGAAGACGAACATGTGAGAGGTTCCTCCGAAGGTCGGTTGGCCGCGACAGGGTATTAGCCTCGGACCGATGCCGCCCCGCCGACCGAGCACAGCCGAGGGGGCCGAGATCCGACGCGCCACGCCAGGTGACGCGCCGCTGGTCGCGCGCCTCCTCCACGATTTCCAGCGCGAATACGACGAGCCGAGCCCGGATCTCGAGACGCTCGGCGAGCGCTACGCGGAGCTGATTCGCAGCCGCGAGATGACGGTGCTGCTCGCCGGGGACGGCCCGGATGGCTTCGCGCAGCTTCGCCTTCGTCCCTGGGTCTATTCCCCCGGCCTGCACGCCTATCTGGAGGAGCTCTACGTGGTGCCGGGGCGGCGGGGACGGGGTCTGGGCAGGGCGCTGCTGGAGGCCGCGATGGAGCAGGCCCGCGACGAAGGGGCCACCCACATGGAGCTCGGGACCTCCGAGACCGACCGGGCCGCCCGCGCTCTCTACGAAAGCGCCGGGTTCGTCAATCGCGAGGGGGGACCGGACGGGCCGGTGATGCTCTTCTACGAGCGGGAGCTCTGAGCCCTCACTTGACGGTCACCCCTCGGCTGCGCCTCCGGGCGCCCTCGACTCTTCGTAGATCTCGCCCTTGATCAGCGTGACCGAGCGGATCACGGAGTCGAGGAAAGGCTCGACCTCGGCTCGAAGCCGCTTGTACTCACGACGGCCTGCGGGGGTGACCGAGTAGTAGCGCCGTGTGCGGCGGTCGGGCAGTTCCCAGCGACCCTCGATCAGGCCCTGCGCCTCCATCTCTCGGAGCAGCGGGTACATGGTGTTGGGATTGACGGAGATCGTGCCCTGGGTGATCGTCTCGATCGACTCGATCAGCCTGTTGCCGTAGGTGGGCTCGCGCGTGATCAGGTGCAGGACGAGCAGGGGAAAGACATCACGCCGCCTGATGTCGCCGCCGAACGCGTCCGACGGCCGGCCGCGCCGGCGAGCCTCCCGCTCCTCGACGCCCTCGGCGCCGGCGCGGGCAGCCTGAGCCACGGCCTCCGCGATCGGTCTCGCTCCGCCCTCTCGATCCGTCACCGCCGCGAGTCTACGGATCGACTTACTCGTAACCCTGTTGGCAGGCCGCCGGCCGCCTCACAAGAGGTGGCGCAGCCCCTCGAACCCGGCCCTGCCCAGCGCCACGACCAGAACCACCCCGGCCGCGCCGATCAGCGCGCCGGCGAGCGCAAGGAGCGAGTCCTCGAGCAGGACGCCGACGCTGATCACGACGACACCCAGTGCGGGCAGCGTGTCGAGGCCGGTGAAGGGGGGCGCGAGGAAAGCGGTCAGCGAGAGAACCAGCACCACAGCGCCGTAGACCATCCCGCTCCTGCGGGGAGAGAGGAGGAACCCGAGGCGCCGACGAGAGCGACGCTCGAGCCAGCGGATCCGTCTCAGCAGGACCTCGGAGAAGCGCCGCTGCGCCACGGGCCCGAGCGTCATGCGCCTCCAGCGCTGGGGCAGCCAGATCTGCCGCCGCCCGGCGATCAGCTCGAGGGCGAGGAGCATCGCGATCAGCTCGAAGAGGTGGGTCACTCCGCCCGTGGGGAGCGGAAGCGCCGGCACCGCCAGCAGCAGGATGAAGAGGACGGCGAAGCTCTTCTCACCGAAGACCTCGTTGAGGCTGCCGACCGTCTTCGGTCCGCGCCCGCGCAGCCAGCGCTCGAGCTGGTCGCTGAGCTTCTCCTCGTCGGGCATTCGCTGATTCTGCTGCCCTGGAACGACGAACGCCCCGGTCCCCCGGGGCGTCCGCGAGCAGTGGATGCCGACTCGACCGGCGGGTTGCGCTTACGCGCCCCCCCGGCTCAAGCGGTGGCGGGCTGCTTCTCCGCCTCGGCCTTGCCGTCCCCGGCCGCGGCCTTCTCCTTCAGGGCCTTCGCCTCAGGGGTCTCCTCGTCGGCCTGACGGCCCATGAGCAGCTCCTTGGCGATCACCAGCCGCTGGATCTGCGAGGTGCCCTCGTAGAGCTGCATGATCTTGGCGTCGCGCATCAGCTTCTCGACCGGGTACTCCTTGATGAAGCCGTACCCGCCGTAGACCTGCACGGCGTCGGTGGTGACCTCCATCGCGGAGTCGGCCGCGAAGCGCTTCGCGTGCGAGGCGGCGAGCGTGTTGCGCTTGCCCTGGTCGAGGAGCATGCCCGACTGCCAGACGAGCAGGCGAGAGGCCTCAACCTTGGTGGCCATGTCGGCGATCATGAAGGCGACCGCCTGATGCATGGCGATCGGGACGCCGAACTGGACGCGCTCCTTCGAGTAGTCCGCAGCGAACTCGAGCGCGGCCCGGGCGATGCCGACGGCCATCGCGGCGACGCCCGGACGGGTGCGGTCCAGGGTCATCATCGCGAGCTTGAAGCCGTGATTCTCGTCGCCGAGCAGATTCCCGGCAGGGATCTCGGTCTCGTTGAACGTGATGGTCGCCGTGTTGGAGGCACGCTGACCCAGCTTGTCCTCCTTCTTGTCGACCGTGACCGTGTCGTCCTTGGGGACGACGAAGGCCGAGATGCCGCGGTGGCCGGCGTCCTTGTCGGTCTTGGCGTAGACGGTGAACCAGTCGGCGTAGCCGCCGTTGGTGATGAAGCACTTGGAGCCGTTGATGACCCACTTGTCGCCCTTCTTCGTCGCCGTCGTCTTCATGCCGGAGACGTCGGAGCCGGCATCCGGCTCGGTCAGGCAGAAGGAGGCGAGCTTGGGCGCCTCGGTGAGCATGCCCAGGTACTCCTTCTTCACCTCCTCGCTGCCGCCCAGCGAGACGGGGGCGGAGGCGAGGCCGTTGGCCATCAGCGAAGTGCCGATGCCCGAGCAACCCCAGCCCATCTCCTCCTCGATCAGACAACCGGAGAGGTAGTCGAGGCCGGGGCCGCCGTACTCCTCGGCGACGTGGGTGTTCATCAGGCCGATCTCCCAGGCCTTCTCCACGATGTCCTGGGGCCAGGTCCCTTCCTTGTCGTAATCCCACGCGACCTTGCGGATGTCCTTCTCGGCGAAGCTGTGGGCGAGCTCGCGCAGGTCCTTCTGCTCGTCGGTGAGGGTGAGGTCAACCACGGATAACTGCTCCTTCGTGAGCTGGATGAATGCGAGGTGCGCCTACGCGCAAACCGCCTTTGAGTTGAACTGATTGACTGGTCAGTCAGCCAGTACTGACAGGCTACCGGATCACCCGCGCGAAATGCGAAGCTCACGCCTGAACGGCCGGGGCCAGCCGAGCGTGCGGTCGGCCCCCCGTGCCGCCTTGAAACCGGTATGACACGGGCCGTGGAGACGCTGGTCTTCCGGGTACCGGTCGGCCAGCTGATCATCTTCTTCATACTCGCCGTGATGGTCGGCATCGTCGGTGCGGTCCTGCCGGCGAGGCACAGCTCCCGGATCGCCGTGCTCGAGGCGGTCCACTACGAATGACCGGCATCTCCGAAACCACAGTGGCCTCAGGCCAGCCGCCCCCCGAGGCGCCGGCTCCATTGATCGAGCTCCAGGGCGTCGCGCGCCGCTACCAGGTCGGCGAGGTGACCGTGACCGCGCTCGAGGAGGTCACGCTGGATGTCAAGCCGGGGGAGTTCACTGTCGTCCTCGGTCCCTCCGGCAGTGGCAAGACGACCCTCCTGAACATGATCGGAGCACTCGATTCCCCCACCGCGGGAACGGTGACGATCGCCGGACAGGACATCACCCGGGCGTCGCGGGCGGAGCTCTTCCGGTTCCGGCGCCAGACGGTCAGCTTCATCTTCCAGACCTTCAACCTCTTCCCCGCGCTGACCGCGCTCGAGAACGCCGAGTTCGGCGCTGACGTCAGCGGCCGGGGCAAGCCGCGAGAGGCGGCACGCGAGACGCTCGAGCGGGTGGGTCTCGGCGACCGTGTCGAGCACTTCCCGCACGAGCTCTCCGGCGGCGAGCAGCAGCGGGTCGCGATCGCCCGCGCGCTCGCCACCGGCAACCCGGTTCTGCTCGCCGACGAGCCAACCGGTGAGCTGGACTTCCGCACCGGAGTCCAGATCCTCGATCTGCTCCACGAGCAGACCCACAGGGAGGCGACCGCCGTCCTGGTCGTCACCCACAACCGCGAGATCGCGCGGGTCGCGCACCGGGTGATCGAGCTGAGCAGCGGGCGGGTGGTCTCGGACGCACCCAACCCCGGCGGCCCGGCCAAGATCTCCGACCTCCACTGGTAGCCGATGCACCGGGGCCCGTTCTGGCTGCGGTGGTCATGGCGGGACCTGAGGGGAAGGTGGCTCCTGGTCGTCGCGATCGCGCTGGTGCTCGCGATCGGCACGGGCATCTACTCGGGCCTCGGCAGCCTCGAGAACTGGCGCAAGGCCTCCAACGACGCCAGCTTCGCGGCCCTCAACGCCCATGACCTGAAGATCACGATGACCGAGGGCTCCCGGGCGCCGGCGGGAACGCTGAGGAAGGTGGTGGAGTCGCTGCCCGCCTCGGACCAGGTCTCGGCGGTCAGCGAGCGACTGATCCTGCCCACGCAGATCGAGATAGCCCGGCCGGGGCAGGGCCCCCTGGTGACCGGCGGGCAGATCGTCGGGTCCGAGCTCGGCCCTCACGGACCGCCGGTGGACGGAGTGGCCGCCGAGAGCGGGCGCGGTCTGCGCAGCGGCGACTCCGGGCAGCCGATCGCCGTGCTCGACGCGAGCTTCGGCACGCTTCACGACCTTCCCCAAACGGGAACCCTCCAGGTGGCCGGTGGAAGGCCGCTGCGATACGTCGGGCAGGGCCGCTCCCCGGAGTACTTCCTCGTCACCAGGCCGGCGGGCGGCGACTTCGGCGGCGCGGAGGCCAGCTTCGCCGTCCTCTTCACCTCGCTGCAGACGGCAGAGCGGATCGCCGGAGGCCCCCCCGCCGTCAACGATGCCGTGCTCACCCTGCGCGACGGCGCCGACCAGGCACTGGTGCGCCGCCAGCTCGAAGCTGCCCTCGCCCGCAGCGTGCCGGGCAGCGAGGTGACGACGCTGGCCGACGAGCCCGCCCACCGGATCCTCTACAAGGACGCGGAGGGAGACCAGCGGATGTTCGAGATCTTCGCCTACCTGATCCTGGCGGGCGCGGCCTTCGCCGCCTTCAACCTGGCCAGCCGGATCGTCGAGGCGCAGCGTCGCGAGATCGGCATCGGGATGGCGCTCGGGGTGCCCCCGAAGGAGCTCGCGATCCGGCCGCTGCTGCTGGGCGCGGAGATCGCCGTGGCAGGCACGGTCTTCGGGCTGGCGCTGGGGCTGCTCGCCGGGGAGGTGTTCCGCAAGGCGCTGGAGGATCTCCTGCCACTGCCCGTGATGCGGACGCCGTTCGAGCTCCACGTCTTCATCAGGGGCGCGCTGGTGGGGCTGATCTTGCCGCTGGTGGCCACCGCGATACCGGTCTGGCGCGGCGTCCGGGTGCCGCCGATCGATGCGATCCGGGTCGGCTTGCGCTCCGCCGGCTCCAGCGGTCTCGCCGGGCTCGGTAAGCGGCTCCACGTCCCAGGATCCGCCTTGGTGCAGATGCCGATCCGCAACGTGCTGCGGGCGCCCCGGCGGACCCTGCTGACCGCGCTTGGAGTCGGCGCGATCGTCTCGGTGGTGGTGGCCTTCTCGGGGGTCGTGGACTCCTTCGTCGGCACGATCGACAGCAGCGAGCGGGAGGTGGCGGGCGCCACACCGTCGCGGATCACGGTCTCGCTCGACGGCTTCCACCCGGACCACTCTGCCCTGGTGCGCTCCGTCGAGGGGACGCCTGGGGTGCGCGCGGCGGAGGGGCGCCTGCAGGTGCCCGGGAAGCTCGCCTCGGGCAGCGAGGAATTCGACGCGTTGATCGCGTTGCAGGACAGCGGCAACCGGCTCTGGCAGCCCACCGTGGCCTCCGGAAAGGGACTCCGGCCGGGCGGGGACGGGATCCTGATCTCCAAGGAGGCCGCCCGGGACCTCGGCGTCTCGGTCGGGGACGAGATCACCGTGACCTATCCGCGCCGGATCGGGCGCCAGGCCCTGACGCAGGTCCAGGCGAAGGTCCCGGTCGTCGGGCTCCACCCGGATCCCTTTCGAAGCTTCGCCTACATGGACGCGAGCCAGGCTCGGCGCATGGGCCTCGCCGGGCAGGTGAACCAGATCGACGTAGCGCCCACGCCCGGCACCTCAGAGCAGGACCTGAAGCGGACGCTGTTCGGCATTCCCAGGGTCGCCGGGGTGGAGCGGGCCACCGCCAGCGCCGAGTTCGTGCGCAAGCGCATGAACGACTTCCTGGGCATCATCCGGGTCACCGAGCTGTTCGCCCTGCTGCTCGCGCTGCTGATCGCCTTCAACTCGACCAGCATCAGCGCCGACGAGCGCCGCCGGGAGAACGCGACCATGATGGCGTTCGGGGTCCCCGCGCGGGGGGCGGTCGGGCTCTCGATGGTGGAGGGCGCCATCATCGGACTGCTCGGCACGCTGGCGGGGATCGCAATCGGCGTCGGCATCCTCAACTACGTGCTCAACGTGACCCTGCCCGAGACTCTGCCCGACCTTGGAGTGCTGCCCACGATCGGGGTCGGAACAGTCGCGAAGGCGGTCGGAATGGGCGTCGTGGCCGTGGGCCTGGCGCCCTTGCTGACCGCGCGCCGGGTTCGGGGCATGGACGTGCCCTCGACGCTGCGCGTGGTCGAGTGAGCCCCGAACAAAACGGGTTGCCTCGCTCCGCTCGGAGCACCCTCTCATCACATCTAACCTCTGGACATGCTCCTGGCCACGTTCCAGGTCGGCATGGTCCTCGTCATCGTCGTGCTGATCGCCCTGCCGCTCGGCGCCTTCGTCTTCGCGAGGGGGGCGGCCGGCGCGCTCAACCAGATCGGCAAGGGCCAGTTCGCGATGGAGCAGGACTTCCCGCAGCGCTCGGGCGCCTCCATCCACACCGTCTCGGCCGAGGTCCGCGAGGAGGAGATCCGCCAGATGGTCCAGGCGCGGTCGGATCGCGGCGTCGCGAGGGGGCGCGAGGCCCTGGACGTCGAGGCCGAGGTCGAGAAGCTGCTCGCCTCGCAGTCGGGTCCGCGCCTGGGCTCCGACAAGGTCCTTCGCGAGGAGGTCCGCCAGCTCGTCCTGGCGCGGAACGAGCGACGCCAGCGCCAGGGCAAGAAGCCGCTCGACGTCGAGAGGGAGATCGAGCGCCAGCTCCGTGAGCTGGAGAACCTCGGCCAATAAGATCCAGCAGATGGAGGCCGGCGACGCAGAGA